>NZ_JAVFVN010000348.1:0-106302 GCF_030910085.1 Stenotrophomonas maltophilia group sp. RNC7
GGACAATCATCCTTCCTGCAGGCGCCTTCACAAGATACCTGCGCATACTTTCAAAGATCCGGGGAAGTGGCCTCAGCGCCGTTCCCGTGTGCTGCGAAGTTTCCTTCGTAGCGAGCCGCCCATTATAGCCGGCTTTTCCGCTTCGTCAACACCTCTTTTCAAGGCCGTCTCACCGGAGCGGACGTTGTTGCCGATGCTGCTTCGTCGTTGGACCCGAGGGTCTTTCGTCGTTGCGAGCCGCCTATTATGCCGGACTTTTCGAGTCCGTCAACACCTTCGTTCGATCAACGCGTTCGTCGGTGGTGGCGTCGCTGTTCGCGTGTCGTTTCCGGGGAAGCGATGCGCTGCAGCAAGGGGGCGAATTCTAGAGATCCTGCAGATTTCGTCAAGGCTTTTTTTGCACGGTGATGACAGAAGCATCGCGACATCACGCATGACGTACGCTCGAAGATCGCGGCGGCGTTGCCCGCGCGTTGCGCGGTCAACGCCGCAACCCCTATCAATGCAAGGATGCACAGTGGAGACAGAGCAATGAGCATGCAGGTGCGGCGCGCGTGGTGGCGCGATCTTTCGATGCCGGCCATCGTCGCTGGCTTCATTACGGTGCTGGTCGGCTTCGCCAGCTCAGCCGTGATCGTGTTCCAGGCCGCCCAGGCTGTCGGCGCCGACCAGGCACAGATCGCCTCATGGATGTGGGCACTGGGACTGGGCATGGGTGTCACCTGCATCGGGCTGTCGCTGCGCTATCGCGTGCCGGTGGTGACCGCATGGTCGACACCGGGCGCGGCGATGCTGGTGGTCGGTGCAGGTGGCGCCTCGCTCGCCGAGGCCACCGGTGCATTCCTGCTCGCCGCAGTGCTTGGCATGCTGGCAGGCTTCTCCGGGGTGTTCGCACGATTGATGCAGCGGGTGCCGATGGCGCTGGCCGCCGGCATGCTGGCCGGCGTGCTGCTGCGCTTCGGTCTGGACGTGTTCGTGGCCATGAATTCCCAGCTGGTACTGGCACTGGCAATGTTCGCCACCTGGCTGGCGGGACGCCGCCTGTTCCCGCGCTATGCGGTGATCGCCACACTGCTGGTCGGCATCGCGGTCGCAGCCAGCCGTGGCCTGCTGCACGCACAGCAGGTGCAGCTGCAACTGGCGATACCGCAATGGGTGACCCCGTCCCTGTCCTGGACTGCGGTAGCCGGCATCGCCCTGCCCCTGTTCGTGGTCACCATGGCCTCGCAGAACATTCCCGGCGTGGCGGTGATGCGGGCATCCGGCTACGACGCCCCGGTGTCGCCGCTGATCGGCTGGATCGGTGTGGTCAATACACTACTGGCGCCGTTCGGTGCCTACGCGCTGAACCTGGCGGCAATCACCGCCGCGATCTGCATGGGCCGTGATGCACATGAGGAACCGGCACGACGCTATCCCGCCGCCATGGCGGCAGGTGCCTTCTACATCATCATCGGACTGTTCGGCGCCACGGTGGCCGCACTGTTCGCGGCCTTCCCCAGCGAGCTGGTGGCCTGCGTGGCCGGTATCGCCCTGTTCGGCACCATCGCCAACAGCCTGGCCAGTGCGCTGGCGGTAGAGCGGGACCGCGAGGCGGCACTGGTCACCTTCCTGGTCACCGCCTCGGGCGTCTCCCTGGCCGGCATCGGCTCGGCGTTCTGGGGGCTGGTGGCCGGTGCGCTGTGCCTGCTGGTGCTGCGGCCCCATCATCAGGGCCGCTGACCTGCCCTACCCCGCCAGTGCGGCGCCGACGGTGCTCAACACCACCGAGATGACGATGGCGGCCAGTGTGGCGGCTACGCTGGTGCCGCCGCGTGCGGTCAGCTCGCTGCGCAGCCGTGCGTCATCGCCGCCGCTGACGGCACGGGCCTGGGCGATCAGGCGCTGGCAGTGTGCCAGGTACCAGGTGTTGCCAAAGGTGCCGGTGGTGACGCTGAGCGCGATGGTGATGACCAGCGACACGCCTTCGGGCACATCCAGCAAGGTCTCCACCACGCTGATCAGCAGCAGCAGACCGACCCACATTGCCGCCAGGCGGTACATTTTGCGGTACATCATCCAGATCGGGCCAAGCAGGAAGGCCGGCCAGTGCCAGGTGCCACTGCCCGTGGGAATGCCCTGATCCAGCCGCCAGCGCTGGCGATAGATCGGGAAGTTGCCGCCGACCACGCTGGCGTACAAGGCCCTCTCGCCCTCCAGCCCCGCAGCCGCAGCCCTGTCCGGTACAGCGACCGGCGCACGATAGGGATCGGACGGATCGCCGATATTCGGCGCAATGCCCTCAACTGCAGGGGCTGCGTCGATATCCGGGGCCGGAGCCACCGCGGTGGGAATGGAAGCCTGCTCCAGTTCGGCCAACGGCCGCCATGAGGGCATGCCTTCGCACCAGAGCAGGGTGCGCGCCGTAACCGTCCCTTGCCGCTGCAGCTGGCGAAGACCGGCCAGATCCACCGGCCCACTGCTCTGCCTGCCATTGGCGTACCACCATTGTGCTTCCTGCATGTTTTCCGTCCCTGCTACCTGCCTCAACAAACTGGAACCGCTGCCAGCGCCTACAGCGCGGTACTGCCCAGGGTCTGCACCAGTTGATGGCGCGTACCCGCCGCAAGCGTAATCTGCTCTGGCCCGGCGTTGGCCACTTCCAGGCAGACGTAATCGCGCCAGCCCTCGCCGACATCGGCCATCTTCGCCGCTGCCTCCATGCCCGGGTTCCAGGCCACCAGGGTCTGGCTGCCTTCGCTGCGGATCTCGATCCGCCGCTGCAGGACGGGATCGCGAAGCACGTAGTGGCCGCCGGCACCGGTATAGATGCGGTCGCTGCGCCCCGGATCGCGCGGGTCACACAGCGACCAGGGCCCCTGCTGCTGGCGCAGCTGCGCGCCGTCCTCGTACTTGTCCAGGTACTGCAGGCCGTCGAGGCCATCGACCTCGACACGAGTGGCATCGCCGACCCGGAAGTAGCTGTGCAGTGCCTGGGTGAAGGTCACCGGCGAGGTTCCGGTGTTCTCGGTGACGAGCTGCTGGCGCAGCTGGCGGCCGATGCGCAGCTGCATCTGCAGGCGCAGGCCGGGATCGGCGCAGGGCGCAGGTGCCAACTGCAGCTCGACCTCACCGTCATCGCTCTGCCTGGCATGCAGAAGCTCCCAGCGCGCCGTACGTACCAGGCCGTGCGCCGGTACATCGGCACTCTGGCCCTGGCGGCCGAACCACGGCCAGCACACCGGGACGCCACCGCGGATGGGCGTGGGCAGCTCGGCGCGCGTGGGCGAAAGCCAGAACAGATCGGGCTGCCCATCGGGAATGAACGACAGCAGCTGGCCACCAAACACACTCACGACCGCTGTGGCATTGGCGGTTCGCACCTGCCAGGCCTCCAGGCCGTGATACAGGCCGGTGCTGATGTCCGGATTCGACTGCATGCGATGACGCTCCTTGAAGACCGCGGCGATGATGTCGCGGTCAACGTGCCGCCGGCAAGGCATTCTGCCCAGCGGGTGCGATGGCGGCCGCCTCTTCCTGCAGCGTGCGCAGGATGCGCTGGCCTGCGCGGCCGTCCACCTCGCTCCAGCCCAGGCGCTGCTGCTCGGCCTGGATCGCGCGACGCGTGGCGGTACCGATCATGCCGTCGGCGGCACCGATGTCGTGGCCGCGGGCCAGCAGCAGGGTCTGCAGCTGGCGACGCTCATCGCGGCCCAGGCCTGGATCGTCGGTCGGCCAGGCGGTAGCCAGCCCGTTGCCGCCGCGCAGCTGGTCGGCAAGCGTCGCGATCGCCAGCGCATAGCTTTCGGCAGCGTTGTAGCTGTAGATCGCGTCGTAGTTGCGGAACACCAGCAACGCCGGGCCCTTGTTGCCGGCCGGCAGCAGCAGGGCGGCGCGCGCATCCGCCGGCAGGTTGGCCGGAGCCAACGCGCTGCCATCCAGCGCGGTCACGCCCTGCGCGCGCCAATCGGCCAGGGCACGACGCTGGGTGCGGCCGGCCTGGCTGGCGTTGAAGCCGGCGGGCACATGCACCTCCATGCCCCATGGTTCGCCACTGCGCCAACCGGCACGCTTGAGGTAGTTGGCGGTGGAGGCCAGTGCATCGGGAATGCTGCCGACCAGATCGCGGCGGCCATCGCCATCACCGTCCACGGCGATGCGTGCATAGGTGCTGGGCATGAACTGGGTGTGCCCGAAGGCACCGGCCCAGGAGCCGGTGAGCCCCTGTGCCTGCAGGTCGCCGCGGTCGATCAGCTTGAGCAGCGCCAGCAGCTCACCGCGGAAGAAAGGTTGGCGGCGGCCGGCGCACGACAGCGTGACCAATGACTGCAGCAGCGGGCGCTTGCCGAACACGCGGCCGTAGTCGCTCTCCACGCCCCAGACCGCGACGATGGTGGCCGGATCGACGCCATACTGGGCCGACACGCGATCGAGCAGGTCGCGGTGCTGCTGCAGCAGGGCGCGGCCATCAGCCACGCGCTGGCGATCGACCAGCGCGGCCAGGTAGTCCCAGATCGGCGTGGTGAACTCGGGCTGTGCATCGAGCAGGCCGAGCACGCTGGGGTCCGGGGTGAGCCCGGCGGTGATCTCGTTGAAGCGGTCAGCGCCGATGCCCTGGGTCGCGGCGGTGGCCTGCAGGCCCGCCAAGCAGCGGCTGAACGCCGGATCGGTGCTGGCGGCGGAAGCCGCAGGCAGCGCCGGGGTCGACGCAAGGGCGGCCGCCAGGCCGAGCGTGGTCAGAACAGGCATGGCGTCCTCCGTGTTGCCGTTGCACGGCCATCTTAGGGGCAGCGGTGCCGCCGAACCTGAAGGGGCACCGGCTGGCCACCACCTCAGGCGCGGCGCAGCAGGCGCAGGCCATAGACGGGGCTTTCGGCATCCCATCGCTGCGCCACCTGCAGGCCCGCCTGCCGCAACAGCGCGTCGAAGCTGTCCTCGGTGTACTTGTGGCTGTACTCGACGCGAATGGGTTCACCGGCGGCGAAGTGGAAAATGCGGCCATCCAGGTGGACGTCCTGTGCCCGCTGGCTGACCAGATCGGTCTCGATGCGCAACCGCGCGGTGCTGTAGCGTGCACGATGACGGAAGCCATCGAGATCGAAGTCGCTGCCGATCTCGCGGTTCAGGCGGGCCAGCAGGTTGAGGGTGAATGCGGCGGTGACGCCCTGCGCATCGTTGTAGGCCGCCTCGATCAACGCCGGGTCCTTGTGCAGGTCGATGCCGACCAGGGCCAGGCCATCATGCCCCATGGTCTGGCGCATCGCGTGCAGCAGCGCGACCGCGTCCTCGCCTTCAAAGTTGCCCAGCGTGGAACCCGGGAAGAACAGCAGCCGTCGCGCGGGTTCGCGTTCGGGCATGGGTACGGCGACGGGACGGGTAAAGTCGGCACAGACCGGCAGCATCTCCACCTCGGGCAGCGCCGGGGCCAGATGGTCGATGCTGGACAGCAGCGCGGCACGTGAGATTTCAATCGGCGTGTAGGCCACCGGGTCGTGCAGGGCGGCCAGCAGCAACGCGGTCTTGCGGCCACTGCCGCTGCCCAGTTCCACCACGTGCAGGTGCGGCCCGACGCTTCGGGCGATGTCCGGCAGTACCCGTGAAAGCAGGGCCAGCTCGGTGCGCGTGGGGTAGTACTCGGGCGTATGCGTGATCTGCTCGAACAGGCGCGAGCCGCGTGCATCGTAGAAGTACTTGGACGGCAGCTGGCGGGGCGTGCGCAACAGCCCGGCCACCACGTCGGCAAGGATCTGCTGGCGGCCGGGAGTGAGATCGGTCAGCGCCTGCAGCGCGTCCTGCACCGTACTCATGCGAAATCCCTGGCCAGGCGCAGCCCGGAGAACTGCCAACGCGCCGGGGGCATGAAGAAGTTGCGGTAGCTGGCACGCACGTGGCCACGCGGCGTGGCGCAGCTGCCACCGCGCAGCACCCATTGCCCGCACATGAACTTGCCGTTGTATTCACCGAGGTTGCCGGCGAAAGGGCGAAAGCCCGGATAGGCGCCATACGCGCTGTGGGTCCATTCCCATACATCGCCGAACAGCTGCCGCAGCCCACTGCCCTGCCCCGCCCGAGGGTGCAGCTGATCGTCGTCGGCAAAATGGCCACGCAGGGGCTGCGACGCAGCGGCGGCTTCCCACTCGAACTCGCTGGGCAGGCGCGCACCAGCCCAGCGCGCGCAGGCATCGGCCTCGTAATAGCTGAGGTGGCAGACCGGCGCATGCGGGTCCAGCTCTCGCCAACCGCCGAGGGTGTACTCGCGCTGCAGGGCATCGTCCCAGTACAGCGGGTGCTGCCAGCCCTCGGTTTCGCGCAACGCCCAGCCTTCGCTGAGCCACCAGCGCGGCTCGCGGTAGCCGCCAGCCTCGATGAAGGCGAGGTACTCGCCATTGCTGACGGGACGCTCTGCCAGTGCGTGTGCGGGGAGCAGCACGCGATGCGCCGGCGATTCGTTGTCGTAGGCAAAGGCGGCGTGCTGCGGCCAGGCAGCGGCGCCAATGGTGACGATGCGTTCGGGTGATTCGGTCCAGCCCTGCGCACTGGCAGCGCTGGTGGCAGGCTGCAGGTCCTCGCGGTAGGCCGGCTGCAACGGATTGCACCAGAACGCATGCTTGATGTCGGTCAACAGCAGTTCCTGGTGCTGCTGTTCGTGCTGCAGGCCCAACTGCAGGTGGTGCAGCGCCTGCGCGTCGAGGTCACCCGCCGCCAGTCGCGATTGCACCTGTGCATCGACCTGCTGGCGGTAGTCGCGCACCTGCTGCAGCGAGGGCCGCGACAACAGGCCGCGTTGCGGCCGCGCGTGCGCTGGACCGATGCTTTTGTAGTAGCTGTTGAAAAGATAGTCCCAGGCTGGATCACGCGCAGGCGCACTGGCGAATCCCGCCAGCACGAAGCGTTCGAAGAACCAGGTGGTATGGGCCAGGTGCCACTTGCTGGGACTGGCGTCGGCCATGCTCTGCAGCATGGCGTCCTCTGCACTGAGCGGTGCGGCCAACTGCAGGCTGCGGGCACGCACATGTGCGAAGTGGTGGGCGAGGTCGTGCTGCGGGGCAGCGACGGCGGTGGGTACGCTGTCCATGCCTACAGCATCGGCGCAGTGCGGTGAGTGCGACGTCATGGCGGCACACTGCCCCATTCACATGGTTGCGGGCATACCTTTTCAAAAAGCGCGTGTTCAAGAAGCGGGTGAGGACGCCGCTAACGGCAGTGTTGCGGCCGCATCGTCACCGCACTGGACTTCCTGCGTGCCCCTGCATCCACTCCGCCAGCCTGCGCATTACCTGTTCGTGCTGCCCGCCGTGCTGGTCGTCCTGGTGCTGTGGATGGCACTGGGCACCGAGGATGTGGCCAGCCCGGCCCAACGCATCCTGCCCTGGCTGCTGGCCTGCCTCGGCGCGGGCCTGGCCCTGCTCTACCACCAGATACGCACGTTGTGCCTGCTGCTGGTCGTGGCGGTGGTGTTCGCCCTGCTGCACCGGGACGTCGGGGGCTACCTGCGCAGCGGCCATGTCGGCGCCTTGACTCCGTTGCGCTTCCACGCAATCTCGGCCTGGGTGCCGCTGCTGTTTGCCGGGCTGGCACTGTGGCCGGAACGCGGACGCCGACGCCAGGACCTGCTGCTGCGCAGCGTGGTCTGCGGCGCGGCCCTGGTGATCTTCCTGCTGCTTGCGGCACAACAGCCGCAGGGCATGCACGATCTGCTGTCGAGCCGTCACTGGGCCTGGATTCCCGCCGACTGGAACGCGCTGGCGCAGCTGCCGGCGCTGCTGTTCCTGCTGGCGACCGCAGCGCTGGGCTGGCAGGCGTGGCGGCATCCGCGGCCACTGCACACGGCGATGCTGCTGGCCCTGCTATGCCTGTGGTGGATGCTGCCGCGGATCTTCCTGCAGCCGGTACTGCTGCCGGCGCTGAGCAGCGCCGCCCTGCTGCTGATGCTGGGCGCGATGCTGCAGGAATCCTTCCACATGGCCTTCCGCGATGAGCTGACCGGCCTGCCCGGGCGACGGGCGTTCAACGAGACCCTGCAGCGGGCGCGCGGCACCTACAGCATCGCGATGGTGGACGTGGACCACTTCAAGTCGTTCAACGACACCCACGGCCACGATACCGGCGACGACGTGCTGCGCCTGGTGGGGTCGCGGCTGGCGCGTGTCGGCGACGGTGGCCGAGCGTTCCGCTATGGCGGCGAGGAATTCGCAGTGGTGTTCCTCGACCGCCCAGCGGCGGCCTGCATTGAGGCCGTCGAAGCACTGCGGCAGAGCATCGAGGACACCCGCATGCAGCTGCGCGACCGCAGCACCCGCAGCCGTGACGACGAAGCCGGCCGTCAGCAGCGCGGACGCGGCGGCACCGGCCAGGTGGTGCAGGTGACGGTGAGTATCGGGCTGGCCGACAGCCGCGTGGATCCGCGACCGACGGCAGTGGTCAAGGCCGCCGACCAGGCGCTGTACATGGCCAAGGACGGAGGTCGCAACCAGGTCCGCGCGCACGGCGGCCAGCGCCTGCTGGCTGCATCCAGTGCGTAGGGCTCAGACCGCGTCGAGGTAATACCAGCGGCCGTCGATGCGCCGGAATCGGCTGTGCTCGGTCATTCTCACCGCGCTGCCGCCGCCGATGCGGTAGCGCGCGGTGAAGCGCACTTCAGCACTGTCTGCGCCGGTGACCGTGTGGTCGTGCACGGTCAGGCCCAGCCAATGGGTGCGCTGGCCTGGCGCGTCGTCCAGCGACAGCTCGGCCGGACGTGTGTCCGGGTGCCAGGTGTGGCGCAGGTAGCCGGCCAGGCCCCTCACATAGGCGCTGTAGCGCGAACGCATCAGGCGCTCGGCATCGGGCGCGGCCCCGCCGGCATGGAAACGGCCACAGCAGGCGGGATAATCGGCGGGAAGGCCACAGGGGCAGGGATCGGCGGATTTTCGGCTCATGCCGGCATTGTCGCCGGGTTGCAGGAATTGATGCACGCGCGGCGGCAGTCGCCCGGATCAGGACAGGCGTATGCTGTCGCGCCCCCACATTGATTGATCGCCGTGCTGGAACTGGTTCCCCCTGAGTTGTGGTGGCTGGTGGTGATCGCCTTCATCGCCGGTCTTGTGGATGCTGCCGTGGGCGGCGGCGGCCTGGTACAGCTGCCCGGCCTGTTCACGGTGCTGCCACAGCAGACACCGGCGATGCTGTTTGGTACCAACAAGTTCAGTTCGATGTTCGGTACCGGTGCGGCTGCCTGGCGCTATGCGCGCAATGTGCGCTTCCCGTGGAAGCCGGTGCTGTTCGCGGCCGGCACCGCTTTCATCTTTTCCTTTGCCGGGGCCACGGCGGTCAGCCTGTTGCCGAAGGATGCTGTACGGCCGCTGGTGCTGGTGCTGCTGGTCGCGATGCTGGCCTACACGCTGTGGAAGAAGGACTTCGGTGCGTTGCACCGGCCGCAGGAGATCGGCCGCCGCGAACTGGTGATCGCGCTGGCGATCGGTGCGGCGATCGGCTTCTACGACGGCTTCTTCGGGCCAGGCACCGGCAGTTTCCTGATCTTCCTGTTCGTGCGCTTCTTCGGGCTGGATTTCCTGCGCGCGTCAGCGGCGTCGAAGGTCGTGAACCTGGCGACCAACGTGGCAGCGATCTCGTTCTTCGTGCCGACCGGCAACATCCTGTGGCTGTTCGCGCTGCCAATGGCCGCAGCCAACATCATCGGTTCGGTGGTGGGCACGCGCCTGGCGCTGAAGGGCGGCACGCCGTTCATCCGCAAGCTGTTCGTGGGGCTGGTGGTGGTGCTGATCGCGCGGATGGCGTGGGATACGTTCCGCGGTTCGTGAGGGACGTTATGAAATGGTAGGTGCCAACCTTGGTTGGCACGCCGTTTCCGGTCGCGAAGAGCAGCCGAGCATGGCTCGGCTCTACAGGTGGATTGCCCGAGGCGCTCAGGCCTCGGCTTCTTCCGGTTCGTTGGCCTGCTGGCGGCTGCGCTCGGGCAGCTTCAGGCGCTTGCCCTCTTCGTCGTACTCGATCAGCAGCACGCCGGAGTCGTGGCGGCCGCTGATTTCGACGAAGCAGGCGCCACCGATGAACGGCTCCAGCGTCATCACCGACTTCAGCGGGGTGGCGACCACCATCTGGAAGCCGAAGTTGTCGAAGATGTTCATCGCCAGCGCGGTGAACTCGTTGTCGGCCTTGTCGAAGGCCTCGTCGAGCACGACCGCCGCGTAGCTGGGCAGCTGGCTGTCAGCGCCGCCAAGCTGGTAGCGCAGCGCGGCCGCCAGGCAGGTGGTGGCCAGCTTCTGGCGCTGGCCACCGGACTTGCCGGCGCCGCTGCGGTAGATCTCGACCTGCTGGCGCGTTTCCGCATCCAGCTCGACGCCGATGAACTCCACGTGCATGCGCACGTCCAGCACCAGCTCGCGCCAGCGCTTGTCCTCGCCTTCCTGCGAGCCGAGGCGGTTGACCAGCTGGCGCAGCACAGTGAACTGCGATTCGGCCAGCTCGCGCTGCTCGGTCTGCTGCTGCGACAGCACCTCGCGCAGCTGCAGGTGGAACTCAGCGACCTCCGGCAGGCGGCGGTCGCTCAGTTCGATGGTCAGCAGCGTGCCACGGTTGAACGGCACCTGCTCCAGGCTGGCGTTCACCTCGTCCAGGCGCTGGCCGATCGACTTGCGGGCCTCTGCGCTGTGGCGCTGCAGGGCCAGCAGGTTGTTCTTGCTCTGGTTCTGCAGCAGGTCGAAGAAGCGCTCTTCGTGCTGTGGCAGGCCGTCGCGTTCCAGCCGTTCGAGGCGTGCGAGGAAGTCCTCGGCCGAGGCCACCGACACGGTGAAGTCGCCCGACTCCTCCGGCCACTGCTGGATGAAGCGACGGAAGCAGCCGATCAGCTGGTTCTCGATGCGGTTGAGGTCCTGCTGCGAGGACGACAACTGCTCGTTCAGCGCGTTGCTGACCTGGCGCATGTGCGCTTCGAGCGTTTCCAGGCTGAGCGGACCCTGTTCCTGCAGGCGCTCGGCGAGGCCGGCTTCCTGCTCCTGGGCCAGGCTCGGCAGCACCAGTGCACGGCTCTGCTGGCGTGCGCGGTCCAGGCGATCACGTTCCTTGACCAGCTGGCCGCGCTCGACGCGGACGTCTTCATAGGTGCGGCGGGACTGCTCGATGTCGGCGCGCACGGCGTCGATCTGCTTGGCCAGCTTGGCGAGATCGGCGTTGCCTTCGCGCAGGTCGCGCAGGGTGGCTTCGATATCGCTCAGGCGCTGCTGCGGAGCGGCGATGTCGATCTCGTTCCAGCTGATGCTGACCAGCTCGTGGCAGGCCAGGCGGCGTTCGTTGTCGCGGTCACGCTGCCCGCGCAGGCGCGCGATGTCGGTCTCGCAGCTGGCGATGCGCTTGGCCAGCTCCTGTGCTTCGCGCTCGAAGGCGCCCACCTTGTCGTGGTTGTTGAAGCCGAGGATCCAGCGACGGCGGTCGCCCACCGCACTGCGGTCGTCCTTCTCGAAACGGTCGCCGGGATGCTTGACCTGGCCTTCGCGGGTGATGCCGCGGTCGACGTTACGCAGCTGCTTGGCATCCACGCATTCGTAGTCGAAGCGCTTGCCCAGCTCGCGGCGCAGCCAGCTTTCGAACACATGCTCGCGCAGTTCAAGCTTGTGCAGCAGCGACTTCGCCGACGGCTCACGGGCGAATGCATCATCGTTGCGGCGCACGCGGTAGTAGGTGAAGCGCATGCCAAGATGGGTACGGTTCACCCATTCGGCGACGTCGTTGTAATGCTTGTCATCGACCAGCAGCGACAGCGCGAAACCACCCAGCACGCGCTCGATGGCACCCTGCCAGCCCTGCTCTTCCGAGCGGACCTGGATCAGTTCGCCGACGAAGGGCAGTGCCGCCTCGGCGATGCCGGTTTCCTCGGCCAGGCGCGCGCGCAGCTTCTGCATCGGCGCCGGGATGTTGGAGGGCGTGCGCTGCATCGCTTCGAGTTCGGCACGGACCTCGCCGAAGCGGCGCTCGTCATCGCGCTTGCCGCCCAGGCGGTCACTGATCGCGTCGTCCAGTGCCGAGGAGGCACGCTGGCGGTCCTGCAGCTCGTTCTGTGCGCGCTCGACCAGTTCGGCGAAGCCATGGGCGTCGTCCGGCAGTTCGGCCCCCAGTTGCTGCGCCGCCTGGCGTGCCTGCTCGCGCTTGGCCTGGCGGCGGTCACGCTCAGCTTCGGCACGGCCCTGCTCGCGTTCCAGTTCCTCGATGCGCTCACCGCCCTGCTGGCGGCGCTGCAGCTCCAGCTCGGCCAGGCGCTCGGTGTGATTGTCCAGTGCGGCACGGCGCTGGGCTTCTTCGCCGAGCAGGCCGCGGTCACGCACGTCCATCTCGCGCAGGCGCGCTTCGATCAGCGCCTGGCGCCGGCTTTCGCGGAAGCTGTCGACACCCAGCTTCAGTGCTTCGTCGTCGCCACGACGGCGGTGCATTTCCTTCAGGTCGTTGTAGTAGGCGCGCGCCGGCAACAGGGTTTCCACCTGGCGGCGGGCAGTGACCACCGCCTGGTGCGCGCCATCAAGCTCGGCGAAGTCGCTGACCAGGCGCTCGGCGGCGTCGAAGGTCTTCGGCGTGTCGAGCATGAAGTCGCGCAGGAAGACGTTGAGGTCGCCCAGGTTCTTCGCCGACTGCGTCTTGTGCAGCAGGCGCAGCGCCATCTCGTTGTCGATGCCGAGCAGGTCGCGGAAGCGCTCGGCGTAGCCGGAGAAGGTGTCGAAGTGGTGCAGGTCGGGCAGCTTCTGCTTCAGCTTGCGCAGGTCCAGGTCGAAGCCGCCAAGATCCTTGGCGATGTCGAACGGACGCTCGGCGATCATGTAGTGCTTGCGCACGTCACCGGCCGAGGTTCCGTTGCCGGAGATCCACAGCAGGCGCACCAGGCTGACCACGCGGCCATCGCCGGCGCGGTATTCCAGCACCAGCGCGGTCCAGGTCGCGCCCTTGCGCAGGTACTGGGTGGCGATTTCGCCGGTGCCGCTGTCCTGCTGGTCGGCCCACGCGCCGCGCACGTAGGACACCAGGTTGCGGTCGCGGCCACTGCGCTCGGCTTCACGCGCAGCGGCGTTGAAGTCGACGATGGCCGGTGGCGTCAGCAGCGCGGACATGGCATCGAGCAGGGTCGACTTGCCCGAGCCGGAGCGGCCGACGAACAGGAAGCCGCGCTCGGCGATCGGTACTTCGGTCAGGCCGTTGAAGGTGCCCCAGTTATGCACCTGCAGGCGGCGCATGCGGAACTGCTGCAGGCGCGGGTCCGGCAGGCCTTCGTTGAACAGGGCGGGAGTGTGCTTGGAGATAGCCATGCGATGGTCGGGTCTCTCAGGCCTCGGCGGCCGGGGTTTCACGCAGCTGGCGGTAGACCGCCGAAAGCTGGGACACGTCTTCGGCGGAGAACAGCAGCTTCAGCGCCGGCGAGACTTCGTGGCGGTCTTCCTGGCCGCTGAGGCGGGTCAGGATGTGGTTGTCCTTCATCTTCTGCACCGCCGATGCGACGCGACGGTTGAAGCCGGCGCGGTCGGTGGACAGGTTCTTTTCGTAGATGGCCAGCGCTTCGGCCATCTCGGCGTCGGCGACCACTGCGCGGTTGCCGCGCGCATCGGCCTCGGCCAGCTGCTGGCGCAGGTACAGCAGCAGCACCGAGTCGATGAAGGTCAGCGGCGAGGTGCGCAGCAGCACCGGCGCATCAACGTCTTCGGTATCGGCCTGGCGGGTGAACGCCACGCCGCTGTCGCGGTCGAGCACCAGTTCCAGGAACAGGTCCGCCAGCGACGAGCGGATGGCCGCCTCGCTGCGGATCAGCGCCGGCCACAGCTTGGCGTGGCGCAGCTGGTCGATGCTGGGGCCGATCAGCAGCTGGCACAGCGCACGGCGCGCATCCAGCGGCAGGCGCCCGGTATCGCCGAGGTAGTACACGTCGTTGCCACGGCGGGGCTGCGCCACGGCCGCCACCGGCTCGGCCTCGTAGGCGTCTTCCGCCACGTCGGCCTGCGGTGCGTCGATGGGATCTTCATGCCAGCTCATGGCGTCTCTCCTGGGTGAACCAAACCAGCGGGATGCGGGCGCGACGGATCTGGCCGTCGCCACCACGCCATTGCGCAAGCTCCTGCTCGCCGACGACCACGTTGCCGAAGCGCGTGCCCAGCGACAGGTAGCCGATGACGCTGCCAAGACCCTGCGGCGCTTCGCGCTGCGACAGGGCCTGGGCGATGCTGAGACGCGGCTGTGCATCGAGCAGGTCGTGCAGGTCGCGGCGCAGGGTGCGGAAGTCGATTTCGGACGAAGCGACCAGATCGCCAACGCTTTCCAGGCTGATCGCGGCTGCGTCGTTGTATTCGACGTTGCCATCGACCTGGGCGCTGCGCGGATCGTGCAGTTTCCATTGCGACCACGAGCGCAGGCGGCTGGTGGTCAGCTGCAGGTCGCGGCCGATGCCGCGTTGTGCGGGGAACTCGTCGCGCAGAGCGAGCGCTTCGGACTGCGCCTGCTTGAGCAGCTGGTTGAGGCGACGCTGTTCCAGGTAGCCACGGCTCTGCACGAAGCCGCGCAGGCTGCGCGCGAAGTTCTGCAGCACATCGTGCACCTGGCCACCGCGCTCGAGCATGGTGCTGGTGAAACCGCGCAGGAAGTTGCGTTCGTTGCGGTCCAGGCGGCGGGCGAAGCCACGCGCCAGCACCGCTTCCAGCGCGGCATCGAGCTGGGCGCTCTGCTCGGCGTCGTTGAGCAGGCGCCAGAAGGCCTGGAAGCTGCGCCCGGCATCACTTTCGCCGATCACGTCCACGCCTTCGAACAGCTGCGACAGCACATCGCCGCGCTCGCCCTCGTCGTCGATGATGCGTTCGCGGAACTCGCGGTTGAGCTGCTCGAAGTCGTCGCGCACGCGGCGGAAGTCCTCGGTCAGCTCATCGGCCAGGCCGATGATCTGGCGCGCACGTTCCAGCGCGCGCTTGCCGTCCAGCGCGATCACACGGCCGGCGCCGACACGGGCAATCTCGGCGTCGATCCGGTCGCGCTCGTCGCGCAGCGCCGACAGGCGGGCGTCCGGATCGGATTCGGTCTGCGCGGCCAGCTGCGAGAGCTGTTCGATGACCAGCGCCAGGCGGCTTTCGGTGGCGGCCACACGGGCCTGCTCGAGGCCGTCGGCGAATCGGATCGCCTGCAGTGCCGCGGTCGACAGCTCGTACTGCTCCTGGTCGGCGCCCTCGGGCAGGCGGCGTTCCAGCCAGCCCTGGGCCAGCCAGTGCGCGATGTAGGCCTGCGCGGTACGCGGCAGCTCGCGCGACAGTTCGTCGCCGTTGAGCTGGTCCAGCGCACGCTGCAGGCGCTCGTTGAGCACCGACGAAGGCAGCGTGCGCTCGCCGTCCATCAGCAGCCCCTGCAGCAGGCCGATGATTTCCGGGGCGTGGTCGGCGGCAAGCAGCTTCCACTGGGGCTGTTCGCGCAGATGGCGGTAACGGGAGATGCGTTCGCGGTGCTTCATGCAGCGAAAGGAGTCATGAGGGCTGGCGGGGACGAGCAGCCGCCCGCGGCGGCCGCGCGGGCAGCCGTGGGCATGCCGGCCCGCAGAGGCCGGCGGAGTGCGGTCAAGCGGCTCAGCGCTTGCCGCCCACTTCGATGAAGCGCAGGAACTCGGCGCGGGTACGCGCGTCGTCGCGGAAGCTGCCCAGCATCTTGGAGGTGACCATGCTGACGCCGCGCTTGTGGATGCCGCGGGTGGTCATGCATTCATGGGCGCCCTCGACGACCACGCCGACGCCGATCGGCTGCAGCACATCCTGGATGCACTGGGCGATCTGCGCGGTCATCTTCTCCTGCACCTGGAAACGGCGGGCGTAGGCTTCGACGACGCGGGCCAGCTTGCTGATGCCCACCACCTTGCCGGCCGGCAGGTAGCCGACATGCACGCGGCCGATGATCGGCGCCATGTGGTGTTCGCAGTGGCTTTCATACTCGATGTCGCGCAGGACGATGAGTTCGTCATAGCCGGCCACTTCCTCGAAGGTGCGCTCCATGTAGGCGCGCGGGTCGTCGCGGTAACCGCTGAACCAGTCGCCATAGGCTTCGGCGACACGGCGGGGGGTATCCAGCAGGCCTTCGCGGGACGGGTCCTCACCGGCCCAGCGCAGCAGGGTGCGCACGGCATCCTCGGCCTGGTCCTGGGTCACGTCGCCCTGCGGGGCGGCCTTTTCGTTGTTCTTGCTCATTGCGTACAGCGTCCCGAACGGGGGGCGAGCATCGTACCCGACCGGGGGGTGGGTCGTCCTGTGGGGACGGTTCATCGGGGGGTCTGGCGGCGCCTGCCTGTTACGGGTCTGGATGGGGAAGGGCGGCAGGGCAGGACACGCCGTAAACCCATCCATGGGGCTCGGTCGGCGCATCCATGCGCCTCACGGTCCTGCCCTGCCGCCCTTCCCCATCCCTGACAGTTTCCTGCGGGCGCGGCCGGACCGCCCGAAAGCGGGGGCAAAGGCGGGGGTTCATGGCTTCGGAAGCAGCGCGCCGCTGCTGTGGTGTCTTCTGCTTTGGTGGGTGCGGACCGTTGGTCCGCACTGCTTCTGCTCTTGCTTCCAAGAGCCAACCCACCGCGCTCGCGGGGTGATGGGAAGGCAGCGGGGGCCGGGCGGGGCAGGACCGTCCGCGGCATGGATGCCGCGGCCGAGCCTACAGGGACGTACTTGCGGCGTGTCCTGCCCCGTCCGGCCCCCCCCGCCCCACCCCACACCAGGCAGGCGCAAAGCTTTACTCAACAACCCCACCCAATAAAAAAAAACCAATGAAAGGAATGAAATTAGTAGTATACTATCAATATCTTATTCATCGCATACTAATATTTCCTTACCTAACATGGGGTTTTTTTGACGGGGGGGGTTGGTGGCGGGCCGGCCCCGCCACCCGGGGCCTTGGGGGGGGGGGGGCCGCCCCGGGCCCCCCCCCCGCCGCCCCACCCGACACCAGGCAGGCGCAACGCTTTCCTCAACACACCCACCCATTCATAAAAACCCATTGATAGGAATGAAATTAGTAGTATCCTATCTATCTCTTATGGACCGACCCCTCGACGAGCGCACCGTGCTGCAGATGCAGCTCAGCTCCGGCCTGCTTTATGCAGGGCGGCAGTGGCAGCGCCTGGCCGACAGCCGGCTCGGCAGCTATGGCATCTCCACCGCCTGCACCATGCCGTTGCTGATGATCGGCCGGTCCGGCGGTGGCATCCGCCAGGTGGCGCTGGCCCAGCAGCTGGGCATGGAGGGTCCTTCCCTGGTGCGCCTGCTGGACAAGCTGTGCGCCAGCGACCTGGTCCGCCGCGAGAGCGACGCCAGCGACCGCCGCGCCAACCTGCTGTGGCTGACCGACGCGGGCCATGCGCTGGTCAGCGAGCTGGAAGACCAGTTGATCGGCCTGCGCCAGGACGTGTTCGGCGAGCTTTCCATGGATGAACTGCACGCCGTGCTGAAGGCCTGGCGCCTGCTGGCCGAGGCCGCCGACCGCATCACGTAAGAGCGCTGCCCCCGAACGCCGCCGCTGCCGTGCACACGCCAGCGGCTTTTGCCCGTTGCTGTTGTTTCGGTGTCCCTCCCCTCCCCCACCTCGTCCCCGCCCCTACCGATGCCCGGTGAATTCAGTCTCCACGGAGTGTTAGTCCCGACCCTGCTTGGGTTGATGGTGTTGGCCTATCTGGTCAACAGCGGCCTGCACGCGCTGCTGCAGCGTGCCGGCGCCTACCGCCATGTATGGCACCCGGCGCTGTTCAACCTGGCGCTGTACGGGATCGTGCTGGGCCTGCTGTTCCACCTCCTGCGTTGGATGCAATCGTGAACAAGATCGTGAAGAAGACCCTGCCGGTGCTGCTCACCAGCGCAGCCGTGATCATCGCCCTGCTGGTGCTGCGCCAGCTGTGGGTCTATTACATGGATGAGCCGTGGACCCGCGATGCCCACGTCGGCGCCGACGTGGTGCAGGTGGCGCCGGACGTGTCCGGGCTGGTGGAAACGGTGAACGTGGCCGACAACCAGGCGGTGAAGAAGGGCGACCTGCTGTTCGTCGTCGATCGCGCCCGCTACCGCATCGCGCTGGAGCAGGCCAAGGCCAGCCTGGCCGAGCGCCAGGCCTCGGTGGCACAGCTGCGCCGCGAGATCGGCCGCGACCGCAGCCTGCAGGACCTGGTCGCCGCCGAGGACGCCGAAGTACGCCGCGCCAAGCTGCAGGCCGCACAGGCGGCGCTGGCCACCGCACAGGCTGCGGTCGACCTGGCCGAGCTCAACCTCGGCCGTACCGAGGTGCGCGCCCCGGCCGATGGCCGGGTCAGTGACCGCACGATGCGCGTGGGCGACTACGTGGTGGCCGGCAAGCCGGTGCTGGCGCTGCTGGATACCGGCTCGTTCCGCATCGATGGCTACTTCGAGGAGACCCGGCTGCGCGGCGTGGCGCCGGGGCAGACGGTGGACATCCGGCTGATGGGTGAATCGACGCCGCTGCGCGGCCACGTGGAAAGCATTGCCGCCGGTATCGAGGACCGCTACCGCAGCAACGGCAGCACCCTGCTGCCGAACGTGACCCCGGCCTTCGACTGGGTGCGGCTGGCTCAGCGCATCCCGGTGCGCATCGCCATCGACGAAGTGCCCAAGGGCGTGGAACTGATCGCCGGGCGCACCGCCACGGTGACCGTGGACACCGGCCGCCATCCGCACAACGACAAGGCCGGCGCTTCGCCGACACAGGCGGGCCTGTGAACGCCGCCCTGCCCCGTCTCGGCCTGATCGTCGCACTGGCCAGCCTGGCCGCGTGCAGAACCGTCGGCCCGGACTATGCACTGCCGGAAGGCTCGGCGTTCAAGCGCCCGCAGGCCAATGCGGCCTTCATCGATACGCAGAACCCGCAGGTGGCTGCCAACCAGGCGCTGCCCGACCGCTGGTGGTCGCTGTACAACGACCCGGTGCTGGACGGGCTGATCACCCAGGCACTGCGTGACAACGTGGAACTGAAGGCCGCCGATGCGCACCTGCGCCGTGCGGCCGCCGTGTACGAACAGGCGCTGGACGCGGGCGGATTCGAGTACGAGGCCGAGGCCGGCGTCAGCCGCGCGCAGTTGTCGGCCGAATCGTTCCTGCAGGAGCACGAGCTGCCGGTGATCAACCTGGCCGATGGCAAGTTCGCGGTCAGCTACCAGTTCGACCTGTTCGGCAAGCTCAAGCGCGGCGCCGAGGCAGCGCGTGCCGACGAGCAGTCGGTCGCTGCGGCGCGCGACCTGGCCCAGGTCAGCGTGGTCGCGCAGGTCGCCGACAGCTATCTGGAAATCTGCCACGCCAACCACGAACTGCACGTGGCCGAGCATTCGCTGCAGCTGCAGCAGCGCAGCCGCAGTGTCACCGAGCGCCTGATCGCGGCCGGCCGCGGCACGCCGCCGGAACTGGCCCGCGCCAATGCGCAGGTGGCACTGCTGGAGGCGGCACTGCCGCCGCTGCGCGCGCAGCGTTCGGCCGCGGCCTATTCGCTGGCCGCACTGCTGGGCCAGACCCCAGGCCAGTTGCCGGCCGGCGTGATCGACTGCGCGCACGCGCCCGGCTTGGCGCAGCCGCTGCCGGTCGGTGATGGCCGGGCCCTGCTGCAGCGCCGCCCCGACGTGCGCCAGGCCGAACGCAAGCTGGCCTCGGCCACCGCGCGGATCGGCGTGGCCACCGCCGAGCTGTACCCGGACATCCGCCTCGGCGCTTCGGTCGGTGCCGCCGGCCTGCTGGAAGACTTCGGCACGCCGATGACCCAGCAGTGGTCGATCGGCCCGCTGATCTCGTGGACACTGCCCTCCTCGGGCACGCATGCCCGCATCCACGCCGCCGAAGCCGGTGCCGACGCCGCGCTGGCCGAGTTCGACCACACCGTGCTGCAGGCACTGCGCGAGACCCAGACTGCGCTGGACCGCTATGCGCAGGACCTGCGCCGACTGCAGTCGCTGCGCGTGGCGCAGGAGCAGGCCGCGCTGGCCGCCGAGCAGAACCGCCGGCTGTACCAGGGCGGCCGCACACCCTACCTGTCCAGCCTGGATGCCGACCGCAGCCTGGCCACCAGCGACGCCACCCTGGCCGCCGCCGAAGCGCAGGTCTCGCGCGACCAGATCCATCTGTTCCTGGTGCTGGGTGGCGGCTGGCAGGCAACGGTTGCCCCGGCGGCGCCGGCCACCGCACAGGCCTCGGCGAAGTAAGCCATGAACGCGCTGACCGACCGCCAGGCGTGGCTGTTCTCGATCAAGACCTACCTGGCCGCGGTGGCCGCGCTGTACATCGCCATGGCCGGCAACCTGTCGCGCCCCTACTGGGCGATGGGCACGGTGTACATCGTCAGCCAGCCGCTGCTGGGCCCGACCCGCGCCAAGGGCGTGTACCGCATCGTCGGCACACTGGTGGCCGGGCTGGCCACGCTGCTGGTACTGCCGGCGCTGGTGGAAACCCCGTTGGTGCTGAGTGCGGCGATGTCGATCTGGCTGGCCGGTTGCCTGTTCATGGCCCTGCTCAACCGCGGCCCTCGCGGCTACGCGTTCCTGTTGGCCGGCTACACCACCGCCTTCATCGGCTTCCCGGCAGTCACCTCGCCGGAGACCATCTTCGACACCGTGGTGGCGCGCAGCGAGGAGATCATCCTCGGCACGGTGGTGGCCGTGCTGTTTGCCTCGCTGCTGTTCCCGGCGTCGGTACGCCCGATGCTGCGCGCCCGCATCGGCAACTGGATGGAGGACGCCGCGCAGTGGTGCCGGCAGATCCTTGAGCGTGGCCGCGCACACGCGCCGCGCAACCGGCTGGCTGCCGACCTGGTGCAGTTCGAGGCGCTGATCGAATTCCTGCGCCGCGATGATCCACGCCATGCCGGTTCGGCAGTGTCGATGGAGCGCCTGCGCGAGCGCATGCTGTTGCTGTTGCCGGTGTTGTCGTCAATCGCCGATCGCCTGAGTGCGCTGCGCAGCGATGGCCAGGCCCTGCCGGATGGGCTGCCGGCGCTGGTCGACGACATCCGCGATTGGCTGGATGGCCCGACCAACGCCAGCGAGTACGCCCGCCTGCGCGCGCGCATCAGCGCGCTGAAGCCGCAGGTGGACCGCGACCTGCAGCACCTGCAGCTGGCCAGCCTGCTGCTGCGCCTGGAGGAACTGGTGGACCTGTGGCAGGACTGCCGCACCCTGCAGCACGCGATCGATCAGGGCACCGCGCCGTTGGATCGCGCGCACTACCGCATCCGCACCGAACGGGTGGCCGCCGACAGGCACGTCGACTACGGCATGGCACTGTTCTCCGCGCTCAGTGCCGGCGTGGCGCTGATGAGTTACTGCGTGCTGTGGATCGCGCTGGGCTGGGAAGGCGGCGGCAACGGCGCGATGATGGCGGCGGTGACGGCCGCATTTTTTGCCGCACAGGACGATCCGGCTCCCAGCATGGTGCAGTTCCTGGTGTGGGCGATGGTCGCCTCGGTAGTGGCGGGCGTGTACCTGTTCGGCGTGTTCCCGGCCGTGCACGACTTTGGCCTGCTGGCACTGGTGCTGGCGGTGGCGTTCCTGCCCTTGGGGCTGATGCTGCACCACCCCAAGAGCGCGTTGTTCGCGCTGCCGCTGACAGTGAACCTGGCCGCGCTGCTGAGCCTGCAGAACACCTACAGCGCCAACATCCAGACCTTCCTCAACTCGTCCATCGCAATGTTCATCGGCATTGGCTTTGCGGTGGTGATGACCCGCCTGTTCCGTTCGGTAGGTGCCGAGTGGACCGCGCGCCGGCTGGTGCGGCAGGGCTGGACCACGCTGGCCGAAGCCGCCGAAGGACGCGGCCAGCAGGATCGGCAGCGCTTCGCCGCACGCATGCTCGACCTGCTGGGCCTGCTCGCCCCGCGCCTGGCGGCGACGCCCGAGGGCAGTGACATCGCTTCGGTGGACATGCTCAATGAGGCGCGCATCGGCCTGAATATCCTGCAGCTGCGCCGTGCACGGCTGGAACTGCCCGAGCGCAGCCGTGAGGCGGTCGAGCATATTCTTGAAGAGATCGCCGTGCATTACCGCCGTCAGATCGCCGCGCGCAAACCCATTGTGGCGGCCGAGGCGCTGCGTGAGCGGCTGGATACCTCGCTGGGCCGGGTCGGCAGCGTGGGCGCCTGCAAGGCCCGCGACGAGGCGCTGATGGGCCTGATCGGGCTGCGCTTTGCGTTGTTCCCGGAGGCGAAGGCGTTGGCGCCGGGATGGGTAGGCGCCGAATCGCCGTCCGTGTAATGCGATCCGCCAGGCGCGGCCCGGCGCTACCATCGTGGCCCGGTAGCGCCGGGCCGTGCCCGGCGGCCACTCGCGATCCCCACAGGACGGTTCAATGAGTTACGACATGATGGTGTTCGAGGCCAGCGCGGCCCCGCGCGAAGCGGCGGCCTTCATCGCCTGGTTCGAGAAGCAGACGCAGTGGAACGAGCGCCACGAGTACGACGACCCGGCGGTCAGCAGCCTGGCGCTGCAGGCGTGGTTCGCGGAGATGGCGCAGGAGTTCCCGCCCCTGGACGGCCCGTTGAGCAACGACGGTGATGATCGCGCTGAGGTGACCGAGTACAGCATCGGCCGGCAGGTGATCTACGGCGCGTTCGCGCACTCGGTGGCCGAGCGCGCGCACGGGCGGGTGCAGGATCTGGCCGAGAAGCACGGCGTGGGCTTCTTCGACGTGAGTGCGGATGAAGCGGCGATCGTGTTTCCGGATGGGTTGGTGTTGATTGCTGAATGACGGGGGCGGCAGGGCTGCGCCCTGCACCTGCCGGATCAACGTCAACGTCAAAAGCGGGCTATCCGTGGGATGGCGGGGTGGGTCCGGTTGCGGGGGACGCTACAAGTACGTCCCTGTAAGCTCGGTCGCCGCATCCATGCGGCTCACGCCCCCGCAACCGGACCCACCCCGCCTTCGACAGTTTTCCGGTGGCCGGTAGATCCACGCCATGCGTGGATGAGCGTGGAAATGATCGAAGTACGCTTTTGTAGAGTCGAGCGATGCTCGACTGCTTCTGCTAGCGATTCCGGAACAGCTCCATCATCTCATCCACTTCCTCAGGTGCAATCTGACTCAGCATCCGCGCTGCACCGAAGTTTCCATGTTCCAAGGCGAGTATTGTCAACAGGCACGAGCTCATACGTTCATCATGCCTTCCCGTGACAATGCTCGCAGCAAATCGCGCGAGCTTCTGTAAAGCCTCCGAATACTCTGGCTCCACGACATCGAGAAGCGGAATGATGGCTTCCCGCCTCTGCATTTCAATCGAGATTGGCAGTCCAACGAAGTGAAACGTTAGCAACTCTGGCCATGTCAGAAGTGTTCTTACAATATGCGGCACAGCCGCAAACGAAGCGCTGTAGACGTCCCCTTGATGGCACAGGCTGTTCCACAACTCGTGCCAGGTGTCCTCGATCGGATCGTCTTCGGATCTTTCGTTTTTCGGGATACTGAGATTGGCCAGCAGCTCCGGAATGTCATCCGCAGCGCCATAGGCATGCTGCAGTTCGGCCCATCGTGGGTCATCCAGAGCGATAAGGGCCATGTGCCGGTTCCTGTGTCGTGGAATAGCAACGCAGGATAGGTAGCGCCAACGGCGTCATCAAACGGCAAATGCGACATCGGGGCGATGGGGTCAGAGCCCTTTCCCGATGGGAACGGGATCCGACCCCGATTCAGAACAAGGTGCCCTGCACCGTGGGCTGTTCGACACGCGTTGGTGCTTCAACCACGTCTTCCGCACCCAACCGCCAGGCCAGGCCGCCCAAGCGGCTGGCGTGCCGCTTCAGTGCGGCCTGCAGCACGTCGGCGCTGCAGGCCACATGCAGTACCTGGCGGGCGCGGGTCAGGCCGGTGTAGACCAGTTCGCGTGACAGCACGCGGCTGTCCTGGCGTGGCAGCTGCAACCACACTTCATCGAACTCCGAGCCCTGTGCCTTGTGCACGGTCATCGCAAAGGCGCTTTCGTGCGCGGGCAGTGCTGCGGGGTGGAAGGCGCGCGGCTGGTCGACGCTGTCGCCGGGGAACCAGGCCACCATCGCGCCGCTGCCATCGCGCAGGCAGATGCCGATATCGCCGTTGAACAGGCGGTGCCGGTAGCTGTTCTCGGTGACCAGCAGCAGGCGGCCCTGGAAGTAGCCCGGGGTGTTGCCTGCCAGCAGCTGTTCGATACGGCTGTTGAGCCCGCGCGCGCCCTGCGGGCCTTCGCGCAATGCGGTCAGCACGCGCAGGCGCCCGGCCTGCTGCAGGGCACTTACCGGATCAGCGGCCTCGGCCAGCGCGCGCCAGTGGCCGAGCAGATGCTCGCGTTGGCCACGCAATGGATCGGCTTCGCCTTCATGGAAATGCACGCCAGCCAGTGAACCGCCACGCAGCAGCTGCAGCGCGGTGCCGCTGTCGCCTTCACGCACGGCATGCGCCAGCGGTGCCAGGTCCAGCGCATCACTCTGCCGGTAGCCGCGTTGCAGCTGTACGCGACGGCCGGCGAAGGCGCGTGGTGCGGCCTGCGGCTGCAAGGTGGCCGGTGCCAGCAGGCCATGCAGCGCCAGCGCATCGTCGGCGCGGGTGCCGATGCCATCACCGCTGGCGCGCAGGATCGCGCTGAGCACATCACCGGCTTCGACCGACGGCAACTGATCGGGATCGCCGAGCAGGATCAGGCGGGTGCCGCTGGCAATCGCATCGACCAGCTTGGCCATCATCGGCAGATCGATCATCGACGCTTCGTCGACCACCACCACATCCACCGGCAGTGGATTATCAGCGTGGTGGCGGAAGCGCGGTGAATCGGGAATCACGCCGAGCAGGCGATGGAGGGTGGTGCCGGTACTGGGCAATGCCGCGCACAGCGTCGCATCCACTCCTTGTTCCTGCAGACGTTGCACGGCTACGCGAAGGCTCTCGGCCATGCGCTCGGCAGCGCGACCGGTCGGCGCGGCCAACGCCACCTCGGGCAGCGGCTGGCCGGCGTGCCGGGCCTGCGCGGCCAGCAGCAGCAACAGGCGTGCGATGGTGGTGGTCTTGCCTGTGCCGGGGCCGCCGGTGACCAGCGCCAGCGGATGGCGCAGCGTCACGCCGGCTGCGCGTGCCTGGTGATCTTCACCGCGCGATGCGTGCGCGAACAGCTGCGCGAACAACGGCGCCAACGCTGCCATGTCCGGCGCCGGCAGCGGATGCCGGCCGATGCGCTGCAGACCGGTGGCCAACTGGCGCTCGTACTCGCGGTAGCGGCGCAGGTAGAGCAGGCCGTTCTCCAGCACCAAGGGGGCATCCCCGGCGATGGCGTCAGCCTGCTCCGGCGTCGCCACCCAGGGCGATGCGCGCAGCTGCGCCAGCCAGGCCTGCGCGGCGGGCCACTCGGGCACGCCTTCCAGCAACCGCTGCGGTTGTGCCGGATCGAACGCGGCGTGGCCCTGCGACACCGCCAGCGAAGCCAGCGCCGCCGCCAGTGCCACACTGTCGGGCGTGTCGTCGCGCAGCCGCTGCAGGCTGGTCGCCAATGCATGGTCGAGGGTGCGCAGCAGGCCCTTCTGGTGCAGTTCCTTCAGCAGGTTCATGCGCTGGCTCCTCGGGCACGCGCGGCGAGCTGGGCCTGGGCCTGCTCGCCGCCGGCGAACAGCGCGTCGAGTGCATCCACCAGCGCGAACGGGAAACGATCCACGTGCACGCCATTGCCCGTGCCATCCAGGCCGCGGCAGAACAGGTAACGGATGCCGCCCATGTCGCGCTCGTAGTCGTAGGCGGCGCCCAGGCGGAAGCGCAGCCAGCGATGCAGGGCCACGGTGTAGATCAGCGCCTGCAGATCGTATTCGCTGTGGCGCATGGCAATGGCCAGCAGGTCCGGGCTGTAGCCGGGCAGGCGGTTGGACTTGTAGTCGAGCACGTACCACCGGCCATCACGCACGTAGGTCAGGTCGATCATGCCGGTCATCAGCCCCTCCAGGCGGCGGCGCTGGCCGAAGCCGCGGCGGCCACTGGAAACACCGTGCGCATGCAGCACCTGCAGCAGCGCCGGCACGGTGGTCGCCTCGATGGCGAAATGGAAGTCGATTTCGGCGCGGCGCTCGCCTTCACCGAGGCTGTACAGCGCACCGCCTTCGGGCAGCGGTACGGTCAGCGTGTGGCCCACCAGCGGCACCAGCACCGCTACGCCATCGTCCAGATCGACGTCGGCATAGCCCTCATCGTGCAGCGCCTTGCGCAGCACCTCGACCTGGCCCTCGGGAGCTTCCCGGCCTGGTTGCCAGTCAGCCCATGCGGCGAAGTCGACGTTTTCCATTGCCTCGTGCAGCACGTTGCCGAAGCGGCTGCCCATGAAACGCGAGTCGAGCGGCGCGCTGTCCTCGGCCACCGCGGCGGCTTCCGGCAGTGCCGGTTCCAGCGGCAGCTCCGGGCCGGTGGGTTCGTCGGCTGCCGGCGCCGGCAGCGCGGTGGCAGCGGCTTCGATGTCACTGCCCGCGCCGGCATCGGCGTGGGCCAGCTGGGTGAAGCTGTACACCCACCAGTCGTGCGGAACGCGCCGGGTCAGTGCACGCACCGCCGGAAGATCCCCTTCCACTTCGGCCGCCAGCTGCGGCAGCGCAGCCGGTACCTCACTGTCATCGATGCACACATCGGCATGCGCGCGCAGCGCCTGCAGGTCACCCAGCAGCGGTGCCAGCCGCGTCCTGCCGAGCCCGGCCAGATCACCCACGGCGATCCACAGCGCGTGCTCGGCGCGGGTCAGGCCGACATACAGCAGGCGCGCATCCTCGGCACGCTGCTCGCGCTCGCGCTGCGCAGTGGCCGCTTCCCAGGCCTCGTCCTTGCCCAGCTTCCAGTGCAGCTGGCGCTGGCCGCCCACATGCACCGTGCAGTGCGAGGCGGTGTTGGGCGCACCGCCGTCGATGCCCACGAAGGGCAGGAACACCAGCGGGTACTCCAGGCCCTTGCTCTTGTGCAGGGTGATGATCTGCACGCGGCGCGCATCCGATTCCAGGCGCAGCAGCTGCTGCTCGTCATCCTGGTCGGCGCTGGCCATCTGGCCCTGCAGCCAGTCCAGCAGGCCGTGCATGCCCAGCGCCTGCGCCGAGGCCTCCTGCAGCAGTTCGCCCAGCTGCAGGTAGTTGGTCAGGCGGCGCTCGCCATCGATCAGGGCCAGCAGGCGTTCGCCCTGCGCGGCGCAGACGTCGGCGATCACCGCGAACGGGCCGCCGCGCTGCCAGCGCTCGCGCCAATGCAGGAGCTGCGCCTGGAACCCGCGTTGCAGGTCGCCCTCGTGCTCCATCGCCGCGATCGCACTGGCGCGCTGGCCGAGCAGCACCGTGGCCAGCGCCGCGCGCAGGCGGCCCTCGTCAGCCGGCTGCAGCAGCGCCAGCAGCAGTGCACGCAGATCACGCGCTTCGCTGGTGGCGAACAGACTCTGCTTGCCCGCTGCCACGGCAGGAATGCCGACCGCGGCCAGCGCGCGCTGCACCAGCGTGGCCTCACGATGCGAGCGCACCAGCACCGCGATGTCACCCGGCTGTACCGGGCGCCCACGCAGCACCGCATTGCCGGCGCGCGCCGCGACCAGGATCTGGTGGATCGCCGCCACACAGGCCTGGGTCGCTGCTTCGCGCGAGGCATCGGCACTCATCGCCTTGTCACCGCCACTTCGCAGCACGCGCAGGGTGAGTGCCGGGGCGGCATGGCCGTCGCGCTGGTAGTCCGCATCGCTGCGCACGCCACCGGGCCGCACCGGCTCGAACTGGATGTCACGCTCGAGGAAGGCGTCTTCGCCACCGTTGTCGTACAGCGCCTGCAGCGCGCGCAGCACGGCCGGTCGCGAGCGGAAGTTCTGGTCAAGCACCGGCGCCTGTTGCGCCGCCCGCTTGGCCTTCAGGTAAGTGTGGATATCACCGCCACGGAAACCGTAGATCGCCTGCTTGGGATCGCCGATCAGGAACAGCGCCGGTGCCAGGCCGAGCTCGCGCACTTCCGGTGAATCGCCGAACACGGTGTGGAAAATGCCCCACTGACGGTCGTCGGTATCCTGGAACTCATCGACCAGCGCGATGCGGTACTGCGCGCGCAGCTGCTTGACCAATGCCAGCCGCTGCGGGCCTTCCAGGGCCAGTGCCACGCCATCGATCAGATCGTCGTAGGTCTGCACCCGGCGGGTGCGCTTCAGCGCCTGCAGGCGCTGTCTGGCTTCGTCGCGAAGCACGTGCAGGAAGTTCAATGCGGTGGCACGCAGCCAGGCATCGCGTTCGGCCAGAAGCGCGACATAGCGGGCCAACGGCGCCTGCAATGGCGACGATGGCGTGCGCTCGGCGAATTTCTTGTTGGTCTTGGCTGCCAGCGCCTCCGGCAGCAGTGCCGGCAGGCGCTCGCTGGTCAGCAGCTCGCGCGGGTCGGCGCGCTCGGCCCAGCCCAGCAGTTGCCGGCCCAGCGGGTGCAGCCAGCCCAGCTTGTACGACACGCCGTTGATCCATTTGTTGTCGACCGCATCGCAGAGGTCGATGAAGAACTGCTCGCCATGCTCGCGCACGCTTGCGGACAGCTCTTCGGCAACACCCTGCAGGGCGGCCTGCGGATCGGGCAGCGCCACCGCCTGTGGCAACGGGTGCAGCGGCGGCGCGGCCAGCAGCGCGCGCAGATCGGCGGCCAGTGCGTCCGGGGTGGACCACAGCCAGGTCAGCGGTTCCAGCGTGGCCGGGTCATTGGCATGTACCCGCCACAGGTCGGCCGCGAGCGCTTCCAGCAACTCACGGTCGCTGGCCAGCAGCTCCGGCGGATCAAAGGTGTGGCCGCTCTCCAGCGCATGCTCGCGCAGCACGCGGGTGCAGAAGCCATGGATGGTGAAGATGGACGCAAGGTCGATCTCATCGGCGGCGACCTGCAGGCGGCGCTTCAGTGCGGCGGCGCGCTCGGTACCTCCCTGCAGATGGCGCTGCAGCACCTCGCGGGTCAGCCGCACGTCCGGTGCTTCGCCTTCGACCGCTTCCAGATCGACCAGTCGCGCCGCCAGCGCCAGGCGCTCGCGGATGCGCTTGCGCAGTTCCTGGGTAGCCGCATCGGTGAAGGTCACCGCCAGGATCTGTCCGATGCGCAGGCCCTGCTCTACCACCAGGCGGGTAAACAGCGTAGCCAGGGTGAAGGTCTTGCCGGTACCGGCGCTGGCTTCGATCAGGCGGATGCCATCCAGCGGCAGGGCCAGATAGGGATCGACCGCCATGCACTGGGCTCGCTCATCGATGAAGGCGGGGCTCATGCGCTGCCCTCCTGGCGCGTTGCGGCGCCGAGGGTGCGGCCTTCGCGCACCGCGCTGAAGACCACCTGGCTGTTGCGCAGCAGGTCGGCATAACTGGCATCGGAGGCGAACGGGTCGGCACCCCGCAGCAGCAGCTGCCAGGCGTCGCTGCTGGATTCACCCCAGCTGCGGTCGCTGCCGTGCCACTGCTTCCAGCCCTCGCTGCGCTGTTTCTCTGCCGGCGCGTTGTACAGCGCCCAGCCCGTATACGGGGCAAAGCGCAGCGGCTCACGCAGGCCGCGCTGGCGCAACAGCAGCAGCGCGCGCAGCGCCGCGCGTGCAGCAGGCGCGCTCAGTGCCGGCAGTACATGCGGGCCGGGACCGGCGTCGCCGCCATCGTGGAACTGCACAAGGGGCAGTGCGTCGCCGGCGGCGTTGGCCAGCAGCCAGTCCAGGCCCTGGCGGATCACTACATTGCCATTGAGCGTGCCGGCACGCAGCCGCACCAGGCCTTCGGGATGCCGATCGGCCACGCGGCCGTGCAGGCGCACGCCATCGATGTCCACTTCGTAGCGACGGCTTTCCAGCGGCTCGCCCTGCATCCAGCCCAGCAACGCACTGGCATACGGGCGAGTCTTCAACTGCTCCACCTCGAACTGGCGCTGGCCCAATGGACCGGACGGCAGCAGGCCACGCGCGCGCAGCCGCGGGTACAACGGTTCGGTATCGCCACTGAGCGTGGCGCGCACCACCGCCGCCTGCACGCTGCGCTTTTCCGGGCCGCGCGATGACAGCACCAGCGGTTCCAGGTCATCAACTTCCCCGGCATCGTCGGCCAGGCGCAGGCCCATCGACTGTGCGAGGAACTGCCCGGCCGGGTCGCACAGGAAGCGGCGCAGGGTGTCGAGCGCGAGCTCGTCTTCCACGGCATCGTCGGGCGGCGGCGGCAGCGGGGCATCGAACCACGGCTGCAGGCCCCCACGCTGGCCGGTGAGGCGGCCGGCAGCGGGATGCCATTGCCGCCGATAGCTGAAGCGGCGTGGATCCCCCTCTCCGAACGCCGCCGGTGAGAACGGCTGCAGTGCATGGCGCACGGTAAAGTCGCGGACCGCCGCAGGCGGATCGAGGTGATACGCGGCGGCGGCATCGATCAGTTCACTGACCAGCACCGACGGCTCACGCACGCTGCCATCGCGTGGATCGGCGCCGAGGTAGCTGAGGTAGAACACCTCCTGCGCGGCGGCGAACAGCTGCAGGAACAGGAAGCGGTCGTCTTCGCGGGTGGAGCGATCGCCCGGGCGGCGGCGTGGCGTGTCCAGCTCGGCGGTGAGCTGGTTGAGGCCCGCGGCCGGGTCACGACGCGGGAAATCGCCATCATTGAGACCGAGCACGCAGATCACCCGGAACGGCAGCAGGCGCATCGGCACCATGCGGCCGAAACTGATGCCACCGGTCAGCAGCGGCGCGCGCGTATCGGACTCACCCAGTACACCGGCGAAGTGCGAACGCACCACCTCAGGCGGCACGCCGTCTTCGAACCCGGCCTTGGCGGCATCGTCGGCGAACTGATTCAGCAGCTTGCGCAGGCGCTCGAGGGCACGCTGGCTGTTGGGCGAGCTGGGCGCGGTCGGCAGCAGCGCGTCCAGCAGCGACAGCAGCCGTTGCCGCCACTGCGCCGGGGTCAGCAGCTCGCCGAGGCGACGCTGGTAGACCGCCAGCACGCGCAGCAGCCGCAGCAGCCGGTCCAGTGCTTCCAGCGCGCCGCCTTCCAGCTCGATCCACGGCGCCACGCCGGCCAGGTCCGCCTCGCTGCCGGTGGCGTGACCGAGCACCAGGCGGTCCAGTGCGAACTGCCAGGTGTAGGCGTCATCAGCCGGGGCCTGGTGCTGGTTGCGGTGCTTCGCATCCAGGCCCCAGCGTGCGCCGGCCTGCTGCAGCCAGCCATGCAGGCGATCGAAGTCCACTGCTTCCAGCCCGGCCGCTTCGGCCAGCGGCGCGCTGGCGAGCAGGTCCAGCACCTCGTTCAGGCCGAAACGCGAGACCGGCAGGCCCAGCAGGTGCACGAACACATCGGCCAGCGGCTCTCCTGCCAGTGGGCTGCTGTCGGCCAGCGCGTAGGGAATATGCTCCTCCTCGCCGCCGCGGCCGCCGAACACCGCCTCCAGGTACGGCACATAGGGATCGATGTCCGGCGCCAGCACCGCGATCTCGCGCGCCTGCAGCGGCGGGTCGAAGCGCGGGTCCTGCAGCAGGCTGCGCAACTGGTCGTGCAGCACCTGCAGCTCGCGCAGCCGGGTGTGGCAGGCATGCACCTGCAGGCTGGGGTCGTCGCTGCGCAGCCCATCGCGCAGCTCGCCCGAGGGCAGTGCGCGGCGGTGGAACAGATCGCGCTGCAGGCGATGCAGCAGGCTGTCGGACAGGCCGCCTTCGTCAAGGGTCGGCCGGGTGTCTTCTTCCGGATCCGAATACGCGGCAATCTCGCCGGCCGGGTGCACCACCTCGTAGCTGCCCAGCACCGCCATGAAGTCGCGGCCGGCCGCACCCCAGGCTTCCAGCAGGCGGTTCTCACCAGCCGCTTCACCGAAGGGATCGGGTGCGCCGCTGCGCAGGCGCTCGGCCAGCGTCTGCAGGTCACCCCAGTACGACTGCACCGGAGTGGGCATATAGAAGTGCAGCTCGCCCACCCGCGCCTGGGTGGCCATCACCCGCAGCACGTCGGGCGAGATGTTGAGCGTCGCGAACGCGGACATGCGCGGTGGCAGGCCCTGTGGCAGCGGCTGGCCGGCGCCCTCGAAGCGATCCAGGTACGCCTGGATGCGGCGCGCGCGGTAGTCGCGGCCATGGGCGATGGTGCGCCAGAGGATCGCCTGCGGGTCAGCCGGGTCGGCGCCGGCCTCCCAGCGCAGCAACCAGTCGCGGCGCCAGGCCTGGTACTTCTCGAACACCGACGCCAGTTCACCGGCCAGTGCCCACGGCTTCAGGGCGTCGCCGCCGGCAAGATAGGACTGCAGCGCGCGCATCGGTGGCTGCGCCAGCAGCGCCGGGTCGCGCAGTGCCTGGTACAGCTTCCAGTGCAGGCCCGCCGCGTCCAGGTCGTCGCGTTCGCCCGGCACATTGGCATTGAGTGCACGGGCAACGAACTCGCCCGGGGTCAGGAACTCGAGGTTGGCGGCCACGCCATATTCGGCAGCGAGTGTCGCTTGCAGCCAACGCCGCATCGCCACCTGCGGGATCAGCACCACCTCCGGCGCGAGCAACGGCTGGCCCGGAACAGGCTCACGCACGTTGCGCGCCAGCAGCGCAGCCAGCACGTCCAGGGAGTTGGAATGGTAGAGGCGGAAATCGCTGCCCGGGTCACTCATCGTGCACAGTGTGCAGCACGGCAGGCAGTATTCAATGGCCCGCCCATCGCCGGTACGGATTGTTCCGCGCTGCCAGCCGATTGTCCCGGCCTGGCAAGGGTCATGCCGTGCCACAATACTGGACCGTCCAGTCTGCTTATGTTCAGCCGATGGGCCCGATCCTTCGATGTCTAAAAAACGTTAATGGTGCCCATGTCGGCTTCCACCTCCAGTCTGGTGCAGTTATCCAACGTCCGCATCGACCGGAGCGGGCGCACGATCCTGCGCGACGTGTCGCTGCAGGTGCCCAAGGGCAGCATCACGGCCGTGCTGGGCCCGTCCGGCAGTGGCAAGTCCACCCTGCTGGCGGCACTGACCGGCGAACTGCGTCCGGTCGCCGGCGAGGTCACCCTGTTCGGCAAGCCGATCCCGCATGACAGCGGCGCGCTGCTGGAAATGCGCAAGAGCGTGGGTGTTCTGCTGCAGGGCAACGGCCTGCTGACCGATCTGACCGTCGCCGAAAACGTCGCGCTGCCGCTGCGCACGCATACCCGCCTGCCGACCGCCGTGCTGCGCCGCCTGGTGGAAATGAAGCTGCATGCCGTGGGTCTGCTGGCCGCTGCCGATGCCTGGCCGCGCGAACTGTCCGGCGGCATGGCGCGCCGCGTCGCGCTGGCCCGCGCGCTGGCACTGGATCCGCCACTGATGATCTACGACGAGCCGCTGACCGGGCTGGACCCGATCGCCTCCGGCGTGATCATGAGCCTGATCCAGCGCCTCAACCACAGCCTGGGCCTGACCAGCATCATCGTCAGTCACCACGTGCACGAGACCCTGCCGATCTGCGACCAGGTGATCGCCATCGCCAATGGCGGCATCGTGTTCCAGGGCACGCCCGAGGCGCTGCAGTCCAGCCAGGACCCGCTGCTGCGGCAGTTCCTGCACGGCCAGCCCGATGGCCCCATTCCGTTCGATGCCGCGCCGCGCGCGAGGGTCGCCTGATGCCGTTCGTCCAAGCCACCCGCTCGCTGGGTCGCGCCGGCCTGTTCTCGCTGACCGTGCTGCGTGGTTCGCTGCCGACCCGTGATTTCCTGGCCGAGCTGACCCGCGAGATCTACAAGATCGGCGCACGCTCGCTGCCGATCATCGCCGTCGGTGGTGCCTTCGTCGGCCTGGTGCTGACCCTGCAGGGCTACCGCACGCTGACCACCTTCGGTGCGGCCGACGCGCTGTCGACCCTGCTCGGCCTGTCGCTGTACCGGGAACTGGCGCCGGTGCTGACCGCGCTGCTGTTCATCGGCCGCGCCGGCAGCTCGATCGCCGCCGAACTGGGCCTGATGCGCGCCACCGACCAGATCAAGGCACTGGAGCTGATGGCGATCGACCCGGTGGCCAAAGCCGTCGCACCGCGCTTCTGGGCGGCGGTGCTGACCGTGCCACTGCTGACCGGCATCTTCTGCTCGCTGGCGATCAGCGCCAGCTACTTCGAAGCGGTGCATGTGCTGGGCCTGGACAATGGCGTGTTCTGGTCGGCACTGCGCAACAGCGTCGATTTCTGGGATGACTTCGGCGTGGCGATGCTGAAGTCGGCGATCTTCGGCGGCACCGCAGCGCTGGTCGCCGCCTATGTTGGTTTCCACGCCGAGCCGACCATCGAGGGCACCTCGGTGGCGACCACCCGTGCGGTGGTCAATGCCTCGCTGCTGGTGCTGATGTTCAACTTCGTGCTGTCGGCAATGTTGTTCACCTAACCCCTCCACCGGCGGTGCGCAGGCGCGCGCGGCCACCACGACTCGATCAGGTAATCCACATGGCCATCCGCGGTCCCAGACTCGAATTCTCTGTTGGCGCATTCCTGCTGCTGGCCCTGGCCTCGCTGATGGTGCTGGCCGTGGCCTCGACCAACCAGCGCTGGAGCTGGGGCAGCCAGGGCTACGAGCTGAAGGCGCGCTTCTCCCAGGTCGGCCAGCTGCGCAAGCAGGCGCCGGTGAAGATCGGCGGCGTCACCGTCGGCCAGGTCGCCTCGATCGACCTGGATCCGGTGAAGTTCGAATCCATCGTGACCCTGCGCATGGACAGCAAGGTCAAGGACCTGCCGGCGGACACCTCGGCGGGCATCTTCACCAGTGGTTTGCTCGGCGAGAGCTATATCGGTCTGCAGCCGGGCGGTGACCCGGACGTGCTGAAGGCCGGTGACGAGATCGTCTTCACCCAGCCGGCGGTGGACCTGATCCAGCTGGTCGGCAAGTACATGTTCAGTGGCGGCGCCGGTGGCGGCGCTGCTCAGAAGCCCAACGATGGCGCGCAGGCGCCTGCAACGGAACCGCAACCATGAAAATGAAACTGATCCCCGCCCTGCTCGCCTCGGCGCTGCTGATGGCCACCCCGTTCCTTGCCCAGGCCCAGGCCGCCGCCCCCGCCGCTGCCGCAGCGCAGGGCCAGGCCGGCAAGGTGGTGATCGATGCCAGCACGCGCATTCTCACCACGCTGCAGCAGCGCCGCAGCGAGTTCAGCAGCAACCCGGCCAGCCTGCGCAGCTACATCGACAGCGAACTGAACCGCACCTTTGACCGCGACTATGCGGCACGCCTGGTGCTGGGCCCGCACGCCCGCGGCGCCTCCGACGCCGACATCAAGCTGTTCGCCGATGCGATGGCCGACAGCCTGATGCAGCGCTACGGTTCGACCCTGCTCAACATCCAGGGCAAGCCGAGCTTCCGCCTGAAGGGTGAAAGCCCGCTGCCGGGCAACCGTGGCGTGCGCGTCAGCACCGAACTGGTGCGCGCCGGCAACGAACCGACCCCGGTCGAGTACTGGATGCGCAACGTGAACGGCCAGTGGAAGATCTTCGACGTCAACATCGAAGGCATTTCCTACGTGCAGACCTTCCGCAACCAGTTCGATACGCCCTTGCGCCAGAAGGGCATCAAGCAGGTGGCCAGCGAGCTGCACAGCGGCAGCATGCAGGCCGGGCCGGCGGGCAATGGCAAGTAACGCACTGGCGCTGCTGGAAGGCGACACCCTGCGCCTGCGCGGGGTGCTCGACCGTGCCGCGGTGATTGCACTGTGGCCGCAACTGCAGGCCCTGCCAGCCAAGCTGGCGCGGCTGGAGCTGGGCGAGGTCGAGCGCGTGGACAGCGCCGGCCTGGCCCTGCTGGCCGAACTGGCCTCCCGGGCACGCAAGGCGGGCCATGCGCTGGCCATTTCCGGCGCGCCGGCCGGCTTCAACGAGCTGAGCGCGGCCTACCGGCTGTCGCCCGACCTGGACTTCAACGCTACTTCTGCTGCGAGCTGACATGAACGTCGTACGCACTTTCCCCCTGATCCTCCTGGCCATCGCCCTGACCGCCTGTGCCGGCAAGCCCGCGCGCAGCGACGCACCGGTCGCCAGCACCGTGGTCGCGGCCGGCGCTCCCGCCGAAGCGGCGCCCGCCGACACCGGCGTGACCGAGGTGGCCCCGGTGGACAGCCCGCCGATCGCCACCGCTGCGGCGCCGACCCCGCCCGCAACCAGTGCCGATGCCGATGCGGCCAAGACCGCCGCGGCCACTGCACCGGGCGGTGATGATGATTTCGATGCCCTGTACGGTGGTGCCAGCAACACCGGCAGTGCGGCCGCCTATGACCCGTGGGAACCGTTCAACCGCAAGGTGCACAAGTTCAACAACGCGGTCGACCGTGGCATCGCCCGCCCGCTGGCCACGGCCTACACCCACGTGGTGCCGCGCTTCGCGCGTACCGGCGTCAGCAACTTCTTCAGCAACCTGCGCGCACCGGTGACCATCACCAACCAGCTGCTGCAGGGCCGCGGTGCCGATGCGTGGGACAGCCTCGGCCGCTTCCTGATGAACAGCACGCTGGGCATCGGTGGCCTGTTCGATCCGGCCAGCAAGGCGATGGTGCCGCGTCGCAATGAAGATTTTGGCCAGACCCTGGGTGCCTGGGGCTGGCGTCGTTCGCGCTACGTGGAACTGCCGTTCTTCGGCCCGCGTACCGTGCGCGATGTGTTCGGCCTGGCCGGTGACATCCCGTTGTCGCCGATCCGCCGCATCGAGGAAGACAAGGTCCGCATCGGCCTGCAGGGCCTGCAGCTGGTCGACACCCGCGCACAGCTGCTGGCGATCGATGATCTGCGCGACACCGCCGTGGACGAGTACTCGCTGGTGCGCGATGCGTGGATGCAGCGCCGCAACTACCAGATCGAGAACGACCTGCGCAGCAAGCGCGACCGCGGCCATGACGATGCCAATTCGCCGATCCCCGTGGATGCGATGCCGATGCCGAACTGGAGCAACTGATCGCTGCAACCCGTGCATGAAAAAACCCCGCCTCGGCGGGGTTTTTCTTTTCCGGCAGGTGCCAACCCGGATTGGCACGCTTTGCTCAGGCCACCAGCGCGGCCTCGATGGCGTCGCGCAGGCGCACGTCATCGGCCGCCACGTCCGGGGCAAAGCGTGCAATCACCTTGCCATCACGGCCGACCAGGAACTTCTCGAAGTTCCACAGCACCGCCGGTGCCGGATGGATCGGGATCTCCTTGCTGGCCAGGCGCTCGCGCAGCGGGCCTTCGCCGATCGACTGCGGCTGCGCGGCGGTCAGCTGCTGGTACAGCGGGTGGGTGTCCTCGCCAGCCACGCTGATCTTGGAGAACATCGGGAAACTGACATCGTAGGTGAGCTGGCAGAACTGCTGGATCTCGGCCTCGCTGCCCGGCTCCTGGCCAAGGAAGTTGTTGGCGGGGAAGCCCAGCACTTCCAGGCCCTGCGCATGCTTTTCCGCATACAGCGCCTGCAGGCCTTCGTACTGCGGGGTCAGGCCGCACTTGGAGGCGACGTTGACCAGCAGCAGCACCTTGCCCTGGTAGTCGGCAAGCGAGGACGGCTGGCCGTCGATGGTGGTGAGGGGAATGTCCTGGATCGGGGTGCTCACGCGGGGCTCCGGCTACGGCGGGAATGGCCCACCAGCATAGCGCCGCGCGCGCAGTTGTAGAGCCGAGCCTACGCTCGGCTGCTGTGGCATCAGCCGAGCGTGGGCTCGGCTCTACAGGCAGGATTCAATCCACGCAGATCATGCCCTGCGCCTTGCCGTCCTCGATACGCTGGCGGCAACCGAAGTTCTGGCTGGCATCACGCTGGCAGGTACCGGACGCCGCATCGCCGGCCAGTGCCTCGCCTGCGGCCAGGCACTGGCCCGTGCAGTCGCTTTTGCGGCTGCAGGCCTTGCCGGCGTCGGCATAGGGAATCACGCATTGCTCGCGCTGCAGCCGGCCGAGCCGCTGCAGGGTGCCACCGGCGGCCTGGCAGTCGACGTCGCGTGCTTCGCGGTAGGCCTCGACCGCTTCGGGGGTGCTGGAGGCGGCCTGCGTGGTCGTGCCCACGGTCGTTGGCGCGCTGCCGCAGGCGGCGAGCAGCGCGGTCAGGACAAGGCTGGTGAAGCGGGGCAGGCGCATGGCGGTACCTGGTCGAAGCGGACAGGCCGCCAGCATACCCATCGGCGATGCAGGCGGCGTGTCAGCGTGGCTCAGGCCTCATCGCCCTCGCCGTCACTGCCTTCCTCCTCGGCCACCGCATCACCCTCGGCCAGGTCGCCGAGCAGCGACTGCGCCTGTTCGGACGCCAGCGACTCCACGCCACGCAGGCGGCGTTCGATGGTGCGGGTCTTGCGGCTGGCCTCGCCGATGCTGCGGCCAACGGTAGTGATCTGCTTCTCGGCCTTTTCCAGGATGCCGGCGAACTTCCCGAACTCGCTCTTGACCGCACCCAGCAGGCTCCACACTTCGCTGGATCGCTTTTCAATGGCCAGCGTGCGAAAGCCCATCTGCAGGCTGTTGAGCAACGCAGTGACCGTGGTCGGTCCGGCCACCACCACACGGTGCTCGCGCTGCAGCAGGTCAACCAGGCCCGGGCGCCGGATCACCTCGGCATACAGGCCTTCGGTGGGCAGGAACATCACCGCGAAGTCCGTAGTGTGCGGTGGCACGATGTACTTGTCGCAGATCGACTTGGCCTGCACGCGCACCGCGCGCTCCAGCTGGATGCCCTGCAGGCGCACGCCTTCGGCATCGCCCTGTTCCTGTGCGTCCAGCAGGCGCTCGTAGTCCTCGCGCGGGAACTTGGAGTCGATCGGCAGCCACACCGGCGTGTCGTCGCTGCTGCGGCCCGGCAGGCGCACCGCGATATCGACCATCTCGCCACTCTCCGGGCGCACCTTCACCGCACGCGCATACTGCTCCTGGGTGAGCGTCTGCTCGAGGATGTTCTCCAGTTGCACTTCACCCCAGCTGCCGCGGTTCTTGACGTTGGTCAGCACGCGCTTGAGGTCGCCGACGCCGGTGGCCAGCTGCTGCATCTCGCCGAGGCCACGCTGCACCTGTTCCAGGCGCTCGGAGACGAGCTTGAAGGAATTGCCCAGCCGCGTTTCCAGCGTCGACTGCAGCTTCTCGTCCACGGTGTGGCGCATCTGCTCCAGCTTCTGCGCGTTGTCGTTCTGCAGCGCGCGCAGCTGTTCCTCCAGCGTGGCGCGCATCTCGGCGATGCGCTGCTCGTTGCGCTGTGTCAGTTCCTGCAGGCGCAGGCCCAGACTGTCGGTCAGGCGCTGCTGCGACAGCGCGCCCTCCTCGCGGCCCTTGCGTGCATCGTCCACCAGGGTCTGGCGCAGCGCCCCGAGCTGGGTATCGGTGCGCGCAGTGAGCTCCTGCAGCTGCTGGCCAAACGCATGGATGCGTGCCTCCTGCTGCTGGCCGAAGGTCTCCAGCTGGCCGCGCAGTTCCTGCAGCCGCTGCCCCATCAATGCTGCGCCGCGCTGCTGGCTGTCGGCCACTTCGGCGCGCGCTTTGCGGGCATCTTCGCCCAGCGCTTCGCGCAGCAGGTCCAGGCGCTGATCGGTGCGGGTGGACAGATCGGTCAGCGCGCGGGCGAAGCCATCGAGCTGTTCGCGCAGTTCGCTGCGCCCGGCGCGCGCCTCCTCGCGCACGGCCTGTTCCAGGCGGTCATGCGGCGGGCGGCGCAGCAGGGCGACCAGCTGCAGGATGAGCACGGCCAATAGAAGGCCGGCAATGAGCAGGTATTCGGTTTGCATGGGGCAAGTGTAGGCTGGCCGAGTCTCAGCTGCTGCGTCAGGACCATGCTCGCTCTGTACGGAAAGCCGACCTCCATCAACGTGCGCAAGGTGCTGTGGCTGTGCGCCGGCCTCGACCTGCCACTCCAGCACGAGCCAGAACCACCGGCGGACCTGCTGGCCACGTTGAATCCGAACCGGCAGGTGCCGGTCCTGCGCGATGGCGGCTTCGTGCTGTGGGAATCGAACAGCATCTGCCGCTACCTGGCCGCACGTGCTGGCCGTGATGACCTGCTGCCCGGTACGGCGCAGGGCCGCGCCCAGGTCGAGCAGTGGATGGACTGGCAGGCCAGCGACCTCAACAACGCCTGGCGGCACGTGTTCATGGCGCGCGTGCGCCAGCATCCGGACTACCCGGACGATGCCCGCGCCGAGGCCAGCCTGGCGCAGTGGAACCGGCTGATGGCTGTGCTTGATGCACAGCTGGCCGCCACCAACGGCTACGTGGCGGGCAACGCCTTCACCCTGGCCGACATCGTGCTCGGGCTGTCGGCCCAGCGCTGGCGCAGCACACCCGGCAACAAGCCCGTGCTGCCACACCTCTCGGCGTGGTTCGAACGGCTGCGCGAGCAACCGGGCTTCACCGCCCACGTCGACAACGGCGTGGCCTGAGGGGAGGTGCCGGCCGCTGTTAGCAGGTGTCGACCTGGGTCGACACGGTGGATCCATGCCATTCGTGGATGAATCTCTGTAGAGCCGAGCCCATGCTCGGCTGAGCGGCGTGCGCTGACGGCAGCCGAGCGTGGGCTCGGCTCTACAGGAAAAACCGGGTGTTACCAGCCTTCCAGCACGATCTTGCCCTTGGCGCGCTGGCTTTCCAGCAGCGCGTGGGCACGCCGCAGGTTGGCCGCGTCGATGCGCCCGAAGTGCTCGCCCAGGGTGGTGTGCAGCACGCCCGTATCGATCAGCTCGGCCACACGGTTCAACAGGTCGTGCTGGCGCTGCATGTCGGCGGTGCGGTACAGCGGCCGGGTGAACATCGACTCCCAGTGCAGTGACAGTGCCTTGCGCTTGAGCGCCATCACGTCCATCTGGCCCGGGTCATCGATCAGCCCCAGTTGGCCCTGCGGTGCCAGCAGTTCGACGATCTGCGCGTAGTACTGGTCGGAGTGGGTCAGGCTGGCGACATGCTGCACCTCGCTGATGCCGAGCCGCGCCAGTCCCTCGGCCAGCGGCAGGCTGTGGTCGATCACGTGGTGTGCCCCCATTGCGTACGCCCAGTCCTGGGTATCCGGGCGCGAGGCGGTGCCGATCACGGTCAGCCTGGTCAGCTTCCGTGCCAGCTGCACCAGGATCGAACCAACACCACCGGCAGCACCGATCACCAGCAGGGTCTGGCCTTCGCCACCACCCTCCGGGATGCGCAGGCGGTCGAACAGCAGCTCCCAGGCGGTGATTGCAGTCAGTGGCAACGCTGCGGCGGCGGCATCGTCGAGACTGGCCGGCTTGCGCCCGACGCTGCGCTCGTCCACCAGCTGGTACTGCGCATTGCTGCCCGGGCGGTCGATGACGCCGGCATAGTAGACCGCGTCGCCGGGCTGGAACAGGGTCACCTCGCTGCCCACCGCATCAACAATGCCGACCGCATCCCAGCCCAGCACGCGCGGGCCGTCGGTGGCCACGCCACGGCGGACCTTGGTGTCGACCGGGTTCACCGCCACCGCGCGTACCGCCACCCGCAGGTCACGCGGGCCGGGCTGCGGCAGTTCCAGTTCAATGTCGATCAGGGCCTGGGCGTCATCGATCGGCAGGCCGGCTTGGGTGTAGGCAATGGCGCGCATGGCAGCGGTCCAGTGGGGAAGGAGGCGACAGGTTGCGCCGCACGCGGTCCCTCGGAAAGGCGCAGAATCGGGCAGCACTTTCACTCTGGCGATGAAGATGATCCGCTTCGACGATCTGCAGCTGTTCGTCCGTACTGCCGCACTGGGCAGCTTCTCGCAGGCGGCCCGCGAAGCCGACCTGCTGCCGGGGCAGGTTGCTGCGGCGGTGGCGCGGCTGGAACGCGAGCTGGACCTGCGCCTGTTCGTGCGCACCACGCGCAGCCTGCGCCTGACCGGCGAGGGGGCGCTGTACCTGCCGTATGCGCAGGAGGTGCTGGCCACCCTGCGCGAGGGCCAGGCGCGCGTGCAGGGCGAAGACACCGAACTGCACGGCACCCTGCAGCTGTCGGCGCCGTCGGACTTCGGTCGAAATCTGCTGCTGCCCTGGCTGAGCGCCTTTCGCGCCGCGCACCCCCGGCTGCGCCTGCACCTGCGCCTGTCCGACGAAGTGGCCGACGTGTTCCGCGACCCGGTCGACGTGGCCATCCGCATCGGCCACTTCGACGACGCCAACTACGTGGCCCTGCCCCTGCTGGAAGGCAATCGGCGCGTACTCGCGGCGTCACCCGGCTATCTGCAGCGGCGCGGCACGCCCACGCGCCTGGAGGATCTGCGCGAGCATGATTGCCTGGTCTACCAGCTCAGTGGCCGCGCCTATGATCGCTGGTCGTTCGAGGTCGACGGGCGCCGCAGCGTGATTCCGGTGCGCGGCCCGCTGGTCTGCGATGACGCCGATGTGGTGCGGCGCTGGGCGGTGGCCGGCGAAGGCATCACCTACAAATCCTGGCTGGACCTGCGCGAGGATGTGCTCGCAGGACGCCTGCAGCTGCTGCTCGACGGCATCGGCAGCCACATACCGTTGCAGCTGGTCTGCCCGCACCGCAAACAGTTCTCGCCGGCGGTGCGGCAGCTGCACGCGCAGCTGCGCCAGCACCTGCAACCTCTGCTGTCTGGCATGCCCGAGGGTCCTGCCGGCCCCCTGTCGCCAGTCCCGGCGCTGGCCGACAATGGCGGCCCCCCGTAAGAGAGAACGCCGCCATGCCGTGGATGGGCATCCAGGACCTGTGGACGTTTCTGGTCGCCGTGCTGGTGTTTCTCGCCCTGCCCGGCCCCGGTACCTTCACCCTGCTGACCGCCACCGGCCGTGGTGGCGTGCGCGGCGGTTACACCGCACTGGCCGGCCTGCTGGTCGGCGACCAGATCCTGATGTGGCTCGCGCTGGCCGGCGTGGCCGCGCTGCTCAAGGCCAACCCGCTGGTGTTCCACGCCGTGCAGTACCTGGGTGCGGCCTACCTGGTGTGGGTCGGCATCGGCCTGCTGCGCACACCGAAACACGAGGGCGGTGATGCCGGCCCGATCCGCATGCAGCCGGGCCGCTACTTCCAGCAGGCGATCCTGGTCAGCCTGCTCAACCCGAAGGCAATCCTGTTCTACATGGCCTTCCTGCCGTTGTTCATCGATCCCAAGGCACATCAGGGCATCGCCACCTTCGCGGCGCTGGCCGGCATCATCCTGGTGGTCAGCATCGCCTACTGCTCGATGCTGATCGGCGTGGGCAACCTGGCCCGTCGCCGGCTGATCCAGCACCCGCGGATCAGCGACGCGCTGCGCCGCGTGGCCGGCCTGTTCCTGGTGGGGTTCGGCATCCGGTTGGGGCTGAACGGATGAACGGGCGGCTGCCGCTGCTCGGCCTGGCCCTGCTGTTCGCCGGCACCGCCTCTGGCGCCACCGTACAGGACCATCGCTGCCTGACCGGCGGTCGCAACGGCAGCATCCACCTGGAATGGCGCTGGCTGGAGGACGGGCAGTCCGACGTGCGCTACGCCGGACATCGCGAACGCCTGCGGTTGCGCCGGGTTTCGCTGGAAACCACGGTGCTGGCCGAGGATCGCCCCTACCAGTTCGACAGAGTCTGGGAAGAGCGCATCGACGGACGGGTCAACGGCCGCTACCGGCTGAGCACCCAGGGCGCGCTGGTGCTGGACCTGAGCTACGAACGCGCCCGCGACGGCCGCACCACCGCCTTCCACGATGACCCCGAGGCCTGGCAGGAAGACGGCTGCCACTGGCCCAGCACTCCCTGAGGCGGCACCGGGCCGACGGCCCTTTATGCCGATTCCGGCAGCCTGGCCGGGGCGCAGCGCGCGCCCCGCCATGCATGACCCCCGTCAGTGGTAATGCTGCGCTGCGTTCGGTCACACTCGGGAACTTGTCGTTCTTAGTCACCCCTTCCGAGGCCTGCATGTCCCTGTTCCGGCGCAAGTCCCTAGATTCCGTCACCGTCCACGAAGCCGGCAGGCGTCTGATCCCGACGCTCAGCTGGCCGCACCTGATCGCGCTGGGCATCGGTGCCATCGTCGGTACCGGCATCTATACGCTGATCGGCGTGGGTGCCAATCTGGCCGGCCCGGCCGTGCTGATCTCCTTCGCCATCGCCGGTGCGGTCTGCGCCTGTGCGGCGCTGTCCTACGCCGAGCTGTCGACGATGATGCCGGCCGCCGGCAGTGCCTACACCTACAGCTACAGCGCGCTGGGCGAGGTGTTTGCCTGGGTGGTGGGCTGGAGCCTGATCCTGGAGTACTCGCTGGTGGTGAGTACGGTGGCGGTGGGCTGGTCCGGCTACTTCGTCGGCTTCCTCGAATGGGTCCATACCCAGTTCGGCTGGAACGTGCACCTGCCGGCCTGGCTGGCGGCCGGCCCGCATGTGGAAGGCGGCATGATCAATCTGCCGGCGATCATCATCACCTGGCTGGTGGCCGGCATGCTGATGGCCGGCACCAAGGAGAGCGCGACGCTCAACGCCATCCTGGTGGTGTTCAAGCTGATCGCGCTGGCCATCTTCGTGGCCGTGGCCCTGCCCGCCTTCGACAGCGCCAACCTGCAGCCGTTCATGCCGTACGGCTTTGCCAAGTCGATGGGCCCCGATGGCGTCGAGCACGGCGTGATGGCGGCGGCAGCGATCATCTTCTTCGCCTTCTACGGCTTCGATGCGATCTCCACCGCCGCCGAGGAGACCAAGAACCCGGGCCGCGACCTGTCGATCGGCATCATCGGTTCGATGATCGGCTGCACCATCGTCTACGTGCTGGTGGCGCTGGCTGCGGTGGGTGCGATGAGCTACGCGGTGTTCGGCCACAGCGCCGAGCCGCTGGCGCTGATCATGCGCCAGCTGGGCCATCCGACCGCAGCGATGGTGATCGGCGTGATCGCGATCATCGCGCTGCCGACCGTGCTGCTGGCCTTCCTGTACGGCCAGAGCCGCATCTTCTTCGTGATGAGCCGCGATGGCCTGCTGCCGCGTGGCCTGTCCAAGGTCAACGCACGCACCGGCACGCCAGTGGCGACCACGCTGTTCACCGCGGTGGTGGTGTCGGCGCTGGCCGGCGTGGCGCGCCTGGACGAGATCGCGGCGCTGGCCAATGCCGGCACCCTGGCCGCGTTCACTGCAGTGGGTGTCTGCCTGGTGGTGCTGCGCCTGCGCGAGCCGAACCGCGAGCGCACCTTCCGCACGCCGGTGGCTTTCGTGGTCGGCCCGCTGGCCGCACTGGGCTGCGTCTACCTGTTCATCAGCCTGCCGCACACCACTCAGCTGTACTTCCTGCTGTGGAACGTGGCCGGCCTGGTGTTGTACTTCCTGTACAGCCGCCGCCACGCACTGATCGCGAAGTAGACGGATCACCGGTAGTACCGGCCGCTGGCCGGCAACCCGCATCCTGTTGACAGGGGCAATGCCAGCCAGCGGCCGGCACTACCGCAGGGCGTTTCAACCGCCCTGCTTTGCGGCGTAATCCTGCACCTGGCGCATCACCCGCAGCAGGTTGCCGCCCCAGATGCCGGCAATCTGCTTCTCGGTATAGCCCTTGCGCAGCAGCCACGCGGTGATCTTCGGCAGCTGGCTGACATCGGGCAGGTCACTCAGGCCACCGCCGCCATCCCAGTCCAGGCCAATGCCCACGTGCTCGGGCCCGACCACCTTGAGGATGTGCTCGAAGTGGGCGAAGAAATCGTCCAGGCTGGCATGGCGCACTGGATGCTCGTGGTCCAGCGCCTGCTCGGCCTTCAGCAGGGCAACGCCCTGTTCGATGCCCATGCCTTCCCAGCCACCCAGCTGTTTGCTCAGCGCTTCCTCGGCCTGCTTGCGCTCGGGCGTCTTTGCGGTGTCGATCAGGTAACCGCCATAGGCATTCACCTGGATCACGCCGCCGGCCTTGGCCAGCTTGCGCAGGCGCGCGTCGTCGAGATTGCGTGGGTGGTCGTAGACCGCCTTGGCCGAGCTGTGCGACAGCACGAACGGTACCGGCATCATTGCCAGCAGATCGTCGAACACCGCATCCGATGCATGTGACTGGTCGATCACGATGCCCAGCTTCACCGCCTGCCGCACCAGCTCCTTGCCGGCCGGGCTCAGGCCCTTCCACTCGGCCCCCTTGGGATCGGTGGCCGAATCGGCGAACTCGTTGTTGGCGAAGTGCACGGTGCTGAGCAGGCGCAGGCCGGCGCGGTGGTAGAACGAAAGCAGGCTGGGGTCGGCCACCAGCGGGCTGGCATTTTCCATGCTGATGTAGACCACGCGCTTGCCGGCGGCCTTGATCCGCGCGGCATCATCGGCGGTCAGCGCCAGTGCGAAGCGCTCGGGATTGGCCGCCAGCATCTCGCGGATCTGCATCAACCGCTGCAACCCGTGGTCGCGTTCGGCCAGATGCGCTGCGGCGCTGCGGTCGCCCTGATCGGTGTAGATCGCCCAGAAGCCGCCATCCAGCGCGCCTTCGACCATGCGTGGATAATCCACCTGCGAAAGGGCGTTGCGGTCGTGGCGCTGCTCGATGTCAAAACCGGCTCGGCCGAAATTGGCCGGTGTATCGAGGTGGCTGTCGAGCGTGACCAGGCGCTGCTGCAGCGCCTTGGCACGGGCCAGCTCCTGCGCGCTGAACTCGATGGCGTGGGCCGACAGCGGCGCGCACAGCGCCAGGGCGAGCACGACGGACAGGTGGCGCAACGAAGGCATGGGCTCTCACCGGCAATGGGAAGAGCCCGACCATAGCGCTGCGCCGGGCCTTTTTGTAGGGCCGGGCATGAGCCCGGCACTGACAGACGGGTGCCAGGCGTCGATCAACCCGGCAGGAAGTGCTGCATCAGCTGCAGCTCATCGATGGCGGCCATGTACGGTGCAAAGCGCGCATCACCACCGGCGAACGCCTGTGCCGCCGCCTGCGCGCTGGCCAGGTCCTGCCAGTGCGCGATGTCGACGAAGCGGTCGTCGCCGTCCATCGGCGAGAACGGCTGGTAGTCGATCAGACCGGGAAACTGCGCGATGGCCGCGCGCAGCCGCTCACGCAGCATCGGCATGTCGGCACGGGCGTGCGGTTTGACGGTGAACACGGCCAGTTCGAGGACGGAAGAAGCAGGGTGCATGGAGATGCCCTTTGTGGGAGGAGCGCGCAGTCTGCGCAGCCCCTGCTGCCAGCGGGGTGTCAGTGGCCGCGCAGCGCCCAGGCCCGCTGTTGGTGGCGCAGATAGGCTTCCAGACCGACCTGCGCCGGCAGGTCCAGCCCCTCTGCTTCAGCGAGGGCTTCGATCTGGTCCAGGCGGAAATCGCGGTAGTCCTGGCGCAGCGCGCACCAGCTGCCCAGTGTCCAGTGCTGGCCCCAGTGGAACAGGCCAAGCGGGTGCACGGTCCGCTCGCTCGATGCGCCCTGCAACGTGCGATATCGTAGCTGCACACTGCGGCCGTCGGCGATAGCCGTATGCAGTGGCTGCCAGCACGGCAGCGAAACGGGTATGGCACGCAGCGCGCGGGCAGTGCGTGGGCTGGTCGCACGCGTGGGCATGGCCGCCTGCAGTTTGTGCAGCAGCGAACGCGCCGCAGGTTGCAGGTCGCCCGCGCCACTGCAGGCCAGCATCTCCACGGCCAGCTGCAGTGCCTCGGCTTCTGCCGCATCCAGGCTCAGGGGCGGCAGTTCGAAACCGGGATCAAGGCGATAGCCGATACCGGCCTCGCCATAGAGCGGGATGCCGGCCACGGACAGATCATCGACGTAGCGGTAGATGCTGCGCACCGACAGGCCCAGTTCCGCCGCCAGCACGGCGGCGGTCACCGGCTGGCGCACGCGGATCAGGTTGACCAGCTGGAACAGGCGGTCGGCTTTGCGCATGGTCGGTCTTGGTTGTGTAGAGCCGAGCCCATGCTCGGCTGCCAGGCCGATCAGCCGAGCGTGGGCTCGGCTCTACAGAGATCGGCGGTCCCGCGGTCAATCCACCACGCGGCAGAACACGGCCTTGAGGTAACGCGATTCCTGCACGTGGGCCATGAACGGATGGTCCGGACCAGCGCCGGCCACCTTCAGGATCTGGATCGTGCGGCCGGAGAAGTACGCCGCCCGGCGCAGCATGTCGAGGAACTGGTCCTCGGCCACCAGGCCGGTGCAGGAGAAGGTGGCGAACAGGCCGCCCGGCTTGACCACGCCCAGCGCCAGCTTGTTCATGTCCAGGTACTTCTTCAGCGCGGTGATGACCTGGTCGCGGTCGCGGGTCATCTTCGCCGGGTCCAGGATCACCACGTCGTACTGCTCACCGCGGTTGGCGGCGTCGCGCAGCCACGGGAAGATATCGGACTGGATGAACTTCGGGCGCACGTTGTTCAGGCGCGAATTGCCCTTGGCGATCTGGATCACGTCCTCGTCGATGTCGATCCCGATCACTTCCGAAGCACCACGCGCCGCCGCGTATACGGCAAAACCGCCGGTGTTGCAGCACAGGTCGAGCACACTCTTGCCTTCCACCTGCTGGCTCAGCCATTCGCGGTTCTCGCGCTGGTCGGCGAAGAAGCCGGTCTTGTGCGCACCGGCCGGGTCGGCGCGGAACTTGATGCCGTACTCGGTGATCACCGACGCTTCGGTGGTGGTGTTGCCGTGGAAATCGAAGCTTTCCTGCTTCTGCACGTGCTCGTCGGCGAAGCTGTGGAAGCGGCAGCCCGGGAACTGTTCGCGCAGGGCGTCGTAGATCCACTCGCGGTGGCGGAACATGCCGGCGGCGAAGAACTCGACCACCACCAGATCGCCGTAGCGGTCGACCACCAGGCCGGACAGGCCATCGCCTTCGCTGTGCACGACACGCCAGGCGTCGGACACCGCATCGAGCTTGAGCACCTCACGGCGCAGCGACACCGCCTGGGCGATCTTGCGCGAGAACCAGCCGGCATCCACCGGCACGTTCTGATCGGTTTCAAGGATGCGCACGGCAATGCGCGAGTGTCCGTTGTAGAACCCGCGGCCAATGAACTCGCCATCGATGCCGACCACGTCGACGATGGAACCGGGCTTGGGCCGGACGGTCGGCTTCTCGACCAGTTTCTGGAAGATCCACGGGTGGCTGGAGCGCCACGCATTCTTGAGGCGGACAATCGGAAGGGGGGTATTCATCCACCCATTGTAAACCGGGCGCCGGGGTCGGATCCCCGCAGGGGCTCTGACCCCAGTGTGGCGACGGCCCAGGGTCGGAGCCCCGTTGGGGATCCGACCCCGGCAAACCGGCATTTGACGGCGGCGGGGCCAGACGGCAGAATCGGCGCCAGAAGGGGAGTAGCTCCCAGACGTTGTCGCCGTCATTTCGAGCCCGCAGGCTCCGGTGCAACGGCAGTTCCAGCCGACTGGAACTGCGAGCGAGACCTTCGCCGTACCGGCGAAGCTCTGTCCCTGGATCCCCTCCCGATCCTCCGTTGCAGATCCTCGCCGTCCGGCCTGGCATTCATCTTTCCAACGGACATTCCCAATGCAGACGATCGGTAACGTGTGGTTGTGGGGCGGCTTCGCAGCGGTGGTGGTCATCGCCCTGCTGGTCGACCTCGTGTTGATGCGCCATGGTGGACCGCACAAGGTCACCTTCAAGGAGGCCCTGTGGTGGTCCATCGGCTGGGTCGCGCTGGCCCTGCTGTTCAACGCCGGCCTCTGGTACTACCTGAATGAGACCGCCGGCCAGGTCGTGGCCAACAAGGTCGGCCTCGAGTTCCTGACCGGCTACCTGGTCGAGAAGGCGCTGGCGGTCGACAACATCTTTGTCTTCCTGATGATCATGAGCTACTTCGCGGTGCCGGAGGAGCAACGCCAGAAGGTGCTGATCATCGGCATTCTGGGTGCGATCGTACTGCGTACGATCATGATCTTCGCCGGCAGCGTGCTGATCAGCCAGTTCCATTGGCTGCTCTACGTGTTCGGTGCCTTCCTGCTGTTCACCGGCTGGAAGATGTGGTTCGCCGCCGGCCAGGAGCCGGACCTGGAGACCAATCCGGCCCTGCGCTGGATGCGCAAGCACCTGCGCCTGCTGCCGGACTACGCCGGCAACGCGCTGAGCGTGAAGCGTGATGGCCTGCGCTGGTTCACCCCGCTGTTCGCGGTGCTGATCCTGATTGCGGTCACCGACGTGATCTTCGCCGTGGACAGCATCCCGGCGATCTTCGCGATCACCACCGACCCGTTCATTGTGCTCACCTCCAACGTGTTCGCGGTGCTGGGCCTGCGCGCGATGTTCTTCCTGCTGGCCGGCATGGCCGACCGCTTCCACCTGCTGCCGTACGGCCTGGCACTGCTGTTGGGCTTCATCGGCATCAAGATGATGATCATCGACCTGTTCAAGATCCCGACCCCGGTCTCGCTGGGCGTGGTGGCGGTGATCATCGCCGCGACCGTGGTGCTGAGCCTGAAGTACCCGCCGAAGGAAGGCGAAGGCCAGGCCTGAGCCTGACCCGTTGAACGGCGCGGCCGGTGGGATTGTCCCGCCGGCCGCCTCCACTCTCCCGTTACGGTGGCCTTGGTTTCGCGCCAGTCACCGCCATTGCTGAGGTATGGACAACAACGCGCCCCTGCCCGCCGGCGACGTGCCGGCCCCCCGCAATGATCGCTCACGCATCCTGCGGGCGTTCAATGTCAGCCTGGCCGCCGTGCTGGTGCTGGTGGCCGTGTTCGCCCTGCAGGGCACGTTCGACTGGCGACCGTGGGCGGTCGCACCGCTGGAAGCCAAGGGCCTGCTCGGCCTGATCGGCGGCCCGATGCTGCATGCCTCGGTCGAGCACATCGCCGCCAACAGCATCGCGATCCTGATCCTCGGCACCCTCGCCGGCAGCGTGTATCCGAAGGCCACCGTACGCGCGCTGCCCCTGCTGTGGCTGGGTTCGGGCCTCGGCGCGTGGATGCTGGGCAATCCCGGCAGCGTGCACCTGGGCGCCAGTGGCGTGACCCACGGCCTGATGTTCCTGCTGGCCAGCCTCGGCCTGCTGCGCCGCGACCGTGCGGCGATCGCCACCGGTCTGATCGGCATGCTGTTCTACGGCGGCATGCTGATGACCATCCTGCCGCACGCCGATGGTGTGTCCTGGCAGTCGCACATGGGCGGCGCCTTCGCCGGCATCATCGCCGCGCTGCTGTTCCGCAACGCCGACCCACTGCCACCGCGCCAGCGCTACAGCTGGGAAGACGAAGAAGACGAGGCTGAGCCGCTGTCCGACGACGAACTGGAGCCGCCGTCACCGCAGCGCGTGCCGGTACTGTGGCAGCCGCGCGAGGGCCAGGACTACGTGGTGATCCCGTTCCGCCGCCCGGACGAACCGCGCGGATGAGGCGAGGGTAGTGGCGGGGGCGGGGCGGCCCAAAAATGTACACAAGGTGGGGGGGGGGGCGGTGCGGGCCGCTGCCCTTATATCTAATCTAGGTTGGTTCCATTGGGTTGGGTGGCCGCCCGGGGCCGGCCACTACCAGGAGAATCAGTTCCCCGCCGCGCCCATCCCATCCACCGCCTGCCGGCCGAGCGCCGGGTCATCGGTGAAGAACGCATCGATGCCCGTCGCCAGGTAAGCCCGCATCTCGGCAATCGATCCCTCGGCATTGCGCGCGCTGTCGGCACCCTTGCGCAGGTTGCTGGGCTGGAAGTGGTTTTCCGGGCGGAAGGTATACGGAATCACCATCAGGCCAGCGGCGTGCGCATCACGTACCAGCGAGGTCGGCGTGCCCAGCGCCCCCTTGGCATCCAGTGGAATGATCGAACGCAGCTCGGGGCCGATACCATCGGCGTAGCCGGCAATGTCCTTCAGGCCGGCCGGGGTCATCATCTGCGCATAGGTCAGCGCGCCGCCGGCCTTGACGATGTCGGCCGGCTGGGTATCGCCCTTCCACAGCAGCTGCAGCAGCCGGATGTTGCTGCCCTGGCCGATCCTGCCGCGCAGGTAGCGCAGGTTGGCGGTCTCGAACGACTGGATGGTGACCGGCCCGACATTGGTGTACGCGTTGCCACGCAGCGCAGCCAGCAACTTGTCCTCCATCGGCAGGCCGATGGACTGGAAGTAGGTCGGGTGCTTGATCTCCGGCACCAGGCCGATGCCGCGGTTGGCACGCCCGGCCTGCTGCACCAGGAAGGCCAGGATCTCGTCCAGGCTGGCAATGCGGAACTGGCCATCGTAGGCGGTGCTGCGCAGTTCCGGCAGGCGCTCACGTGCGTACAGCGTCTTCAGCTCGGCCAGGGTGAAGTCTTCGGTGAACCAACCATCGACCTTCTGACCGTCGATCACCTTGCTCGTGCGGCGGCTGGCGAACTCCGGATGCGAGGCGACGTCGGTGGTGCCACCGATTTCGTTCTCGTGGCGGGCCACCATCACCCCGTCCCTGGTCATCACCAGGTCCGGTTCGATGTAGTCGGCGCCATCGGCGATCGCCTGCGCATACGAGGCCAAGGTGTGCTCGGGCAGCAGTGCGCTTGCCCCGCGATGGCCGTAGACCGACACCTTGGGTGCGGCCGGGGTGGAGGATTCAGCACTCATGGCCACCGATGGTGCCACGGCCAGCGACAACAGCAACGCACAACCCCACGACTTCACTGCGACTTCCCCAAGCGGTATGTGATGGCCGTCAGTATGCGGCGGCAATGTGACAGGTGGGGGAAGCCTGCACCTGTAGAGCCGAGCCCATGCTCGGCTGACCGGTAGAACAGCCGAGCACGGGCTCGGCTCTACAGTTACTTGCCGATGCAGAAACTGGAGAAGATCCTTCCCAGCAGATCATCGGCACTCATCTGCCCGGTGATCTCGCCCAGTGCGTCATGGGCCAGCCGCAATTCCTCGGCGGCCAGTTCCAGGTGCTCATTCGCCAGCTCGCCATCGGCGCGCTGCGCGTGTTCCTGCGCTCGCTCGATGGCATGCACATGGCGCGTGCGCGCGGAGAACTCACCGTCCACCTGCTCCCCTGCCCCGGCCGAAGCAATCGAGCGCAAACGCGCGTGCAGATTTTCGAGCCCGGCGCCGGTCGCAGCCGAAACGAAGACGCGGCCCGGATCATCCAGCGTCGGCAGCGCCGCCAGCAGGTCCGACTTGTTGTGGATATAGACCTTGTGCGGCACCGCTGCCACGGCCTCACCCAGTGCGGCTTCTCCCGCAGCCGGATCGCGCGCATCCAGCACGATCAGCGCCAGGTCGGTGCGCTCGATTTCCACGTGCGCGCGGCGCATGCCTTCGCGTTCGATGGCGTCGCCGCCGTCGCGCAGGCCAGCAGTGTCGACCAGGGTCAGCTCCAGGCCGTCCAGGCGGATGGTCTCGCGCAGCGTGTCGCGGGTGGTGCCGGCGATGTCGGTGACGATGGCGCGCTCGCTGCCGGCCAGCGCGTTCAGCAATGAACTCTTGCCCGCGTTCGGCGGACCGATCAGCACCGCATGCAGGCCGTCGCGCAGGCGACGGCCGCGTTCGGCGTCGCGGCGCAGCAGGGCCAGATCACTGCGCGCCTGTTCCAGCCCACGCCGCACCTGCGCGCCACCGAGGGTATCCAGCGGTTCGTCGGCGAAGTCGATGGCCGCTTCCACGTGGATGCGCAGCAGCACCAGTTGCTCGACCACGGCGTCGATGCGCCGCGAGAACACACCATCCAGCGAACGTCGCGCGGCGCGCGCGGCGCGATTGTCGCCGGCCGCGATCAGGTCGGCGATGGCTTCGGCCTGGGCCAGGTCGAGCTTGCCGTTGAGGAAAGCGCGTTCGCTGAACTCACCCGGCCGCGCCTGGCGTGCACCGAGCGCGATGCAGCGCGCAACCAGTTGCTGCAGCAGCACGGGGCTGCCATGGCCCTGCAGTTCCACCACTTCTTCGCCGGTGAAGCTGTTCGGTGCCGGGAACCACAGCACGATGCCATCGTCGATGACCTCGCCGTCAGCATCACGCAGGCGCGCGTAGTGCGCGTGGCGCGGACGCAATGCAGGTGCGCCCAGCGCATTGGCAATCGCTGCAGCGCGCGGGCCGGACAGGCGCAGCAGGCCGACACCGCCGGCGCCCGGAGCGCTGGCGATGGCCACGATGGTGTCGGTGCGGATCGCGTCGTTCATGGTTCAGAGTTTCTCCAGCTGCGCGCGTGCCTGCGCGGCACCACTGCCCTGCGGCTGCAGCGCCAGGTAGGTCGTGTAGGCCTGCTTCGCCTTGGCCTTGTCGCCGGCGTTGAAGTAGGCATCGCCCAGGTTGAGATAGGCCACCGCACGCGACGGATCGATCTTCAGCGTGTTCTCCAGCCAGCGTGCGGCTTCGGCGTAGCGCTGCTGACGGTAGTAGACGAAGCCGAGGTTGTTGGCGGCCTGGGCGAAGTCCGGGCGCAGCTTCAGTGCCTCGGTGAACTGCGCAGCCGCCTCGTCGTACTGTTTCTCGCGATACAACTGCAGGCCGCGGTCATTGGCCTGCTGTGCGCGCTGGCGGTCTGAAGCCGGACCGGCGCTGGGCACCACCAGCTTGGCCTTGCCGCCCTGCAGGTCGGCCACGGTCACCGGTGCCTGGCTGCCCTTGGCCTCGCTGGCGGCATCGACCCTGTTGTTCAGCGCGATCGCATCGGCAGTCAGCTGGCGCGTATCGGCGTTGAGGAATTCCTGGCTGTCGGGCACCTGGAACACGAACTCGCCGCCCTGCGAACCCGGCAGGCTGCCGAAGGCCGGGGTCTGGTGCGAAACGGCTGAGACGGCCGGCGCCACGTAGGCGGCCAGCTCGGTACCGGTGATCAGGCCATCGCCGTTGAGATCGCCCTTGCCAGCCAGCGCCTGCAGCAGCACCCAGGTGAACACCGAGTGGCCATTCGGGCCGGCATCGGCCACCTGCTGGTCGGCGCCGCCGGCGGTCAGCATCTGCCGCGCGCTGCGACGCGCGTTCTCGCGCAGGAACGACGACGACGACGGGCCGCCACGGGTCAGGCCCAGGCCGCTGTAGCAGGCATCCATCACGAACATCACATGCTTGGCCTGCATGCTTTCGGCGATGTTCTGGATGTCGGTCATCGCAATCGCGTCGGTGGCGAATTCCTTCGGATCCGAATCGACCGGGATGATGTAGCCGAGATCGCGCCCGGAGGCGAGCTGGCGGGTCGCGCCGTGGCCAGCGAAGAATACGAACACGCGGTCGTTCTTCCCGGTGCGGTCATCGGCCAGGCGGTCGTGGAACGCGGCCAGGATGTTGTTGCGCGTGGCCTGCTCGTTTTTCAGCACGATCACCTGCGAAGACGGGAAGCCGAACTGCCCGGTCAGGGTATCGGCCACCGCCTGCGCATCGTGGCTGGCGTATTCCAGCTTTGGCCACTTGGCGTAGTTGTCGATGCCGACCACGATCGCCCACGACTTCTCGTAGCCGGTGGTGACGGTGGCGGGGCTGGTGTCACCCTTGCGCGCGCGGGCGACGGTGAAGTCGCGGCCATTCCACCCGGCGAACTGGTAGCCATCAGCGATCAGCCGGTCGAGGATCTGCGGCAACGCCTTCACCGCACGGTCGTGGATGTCATGGAACAGGATGATGCCGCGCTGTTCCTTGTTCACCTGGTCGAGCACGCGCTGCACGATCGATTCCGGCACCGGGTCGGCCCAGTCCATCGAATCGATGTTCCACATGATCGACTTCAACCCGGCTTCGTTGAGCAGCTGCAGGCCTTCGGCATTACGCGCGCCATAGGGGAAGCGGAACAGCGGCGCGCGCTTGCTGTCGACATCCTTCAGCAGCGTGTCGGTGTCCAGCACCTGCTGGCGCAGCGCATCGCCGGTGGTACGCGACAGCTGCGCATGGGTCAGGCTGTGGTTGCCCACCGCATAGCCTTCTTCCATCAGGTTGCGGCTGATCTTCGCCATCGGGCCGAGGCTGACCTTGCCATCGGCCTCGACCTTGCCCAGGTTGCGGCCCACCTCGAAGAACACGCCCGGCACGTCGTAGCGCTTGAGGATGGCCACCACTTCATCGGTGTAGGCCTTGTGCGGGCCATCGTCGAAGGTCAGCACCACCGTCTTGGCCGGCAGGTCGCGGCCGAAGATCTCGCGGTCGCTGTCCTTCATCGACATCGGATACGGCTCGATCACCCCGTAGTCGCGCAGGATCGCTTCACGGCTGTAGTCCTTGTGCAGGTGGGCGATGTAGTCGTCCCACTTCTCGCGCTTCAGTTCGATGGCGCGGGTGCGCTCGAAGCGGCTGAAGATGCGGGTCAGTTCCTGGTTGTAGTTGCGCTCGATCTCATCGAGCGCTTCCAGATCCTCACCGATGCGCTGGTGCAGCTTCACCGCCGGCAGCGAGGAATCGGTGCCGACCCGCTCATGCAGGTCACGCAGCACTTCACGGAAGGCCAGGCGATCGGCGTCGAACAGTTCGGGCGCAGACTCGATGTAGTCCAGCACCGTGCCGAGGGTGGCAAAGCGCTGCGGGCTGGAATCGCGCAGCAGGGTGTCGAACTGCGCGGCGATGGTCGTGCGCTGTTCCAGGCCATCGTGGAACAGCTGCTGGCCCACACGCGTGGAGGTGCCACGGTCGGCGGTCGACTGCTGCTCCTCGTCGGCCAGCAGCACGATGATCCGGCGGTAGCCATCGAGTTGCTTCTGCAGCGCGGCCAGCAACGGCGCGGCGGCCGGATCGGCAGCGGCGGCGGCCTGCGCGCTGGGCTGGGTGACCGTGCTCGCCGGCACCTTCGCGTCCTTGTCGCCACAGCCCGCTACGGCCAGGGTCAACAGCAGCGAGGGCAGGAACAGGCGGAACGACGACGCACGCATGGCGGACTCGAAGATGGGAGGAACGGTGTGCAGGCGATTCTAACGCCGCATGCGAAAAGCCCGCCTTGCGGCGGGCTTCTGCTGGGGTCGGCCGGCCAGTGGCCGGCTCTGCCGATTACTTCTTCTTGACCGGAGCCGGAGCGGTGGTGGCCGGGACCGGCTCGCCGCCATGGCGCTTGGTCATCCACCACTGCTGCAGCAGGCCCAGGCCGCCGTTGACCACCCAGTACAGGACCAGGCCGGACGGCATGAAGGCCATCATGACGCCGAACACCAGCGGCATGAACTGCATCATCTTCTGCTGCATCGGGTCCATGCCCGGTGCCGGGGTCAGCTTCTGGGTGAACCACATCACCGCCACGTTGATCACCGGCAGGATGAAGTACGGGTCGCGTGCAGTGAGGTCCTGGATCCAGCCGAACCAGGGCGCTTGGCGCAGTTCGACCGATTCCACCAGCACCCAGTACAGGGCGAAGAAGATCGGCATCTGGATGAGGATCGGCAGGCAGCCGCCCATCGGATTGATCTTTTCCTTCTTGTACAGCTCCATCATCGCGGTCTGGAACTTCTGGCGGTCGTCGCCATAGCGTTCCTTCAGCTGCGCGATGCGCGGCTGGAAGCGACGCATCTTGGCACCGCTCTTGTACTGGGTCGCCGACAGCGGGTACAGCACCAGCTTCAGCAGCACCACCAGGCCGACGATCGCCCAGCCCCAGTTGCCGACCAGCTTGTGCACCTGGTTCAGCACCCAGAACAGGCCCTGGCCGATCACCGCCATCATCGAGAAGCGGCTGTAGTCGACCACGCGGTCCAGGCCCGGCACGTCTTCCTTGGCAATCAGGTTGACCAGCTTCGGGCCGACCCACAGGCGGGCTTCGGTGCTGGTGGACTGGCCCGGCGCCACGGTGAAGGCCGGGCCACGCGCTTCGATCAGGTCACGACCGGCCACCTGCGACAGCACGTAGTGTGCGGTCTGGTCCTTCTGCGGGATCCAGGCGGTGAAGAAGTGGTGCTGCAGCATCGCCAGCCAGCCGCCGGTGATGTTCTGGTTGAGCGTGCCGTCTTCCAGGTAGTCCTTGAACGCACGACGCTGGTACTTCTTGTCGTTGTCGTACCAGGTGGCACCGTTGAAGCTGAAGGAGTCCGGGTTGGTCATGCTCCGCGACAGGATGGTCGGGGTGCGGTCCAGGGTGCGGTAGACGTAGCCGTTCCACGGCGCGGCGCCGGTATTGCTGACTTCGTCCTTGAAGCGCACGGCATACTCGTTGCGCGAGACGGTCAGGGTGCGCTTGATGGTCACGCCGTTGTCGGCCGTCCACACGAACGGGATCTGCAGCTCGTTCTGGCCCTTGGCCAGCACGAAGTCCTTGGTGTCACCGACCAGCTTGAAGCCGTCGGCGCCGGGAACCGGGGTGTTCTTGTCTTCGCTGGCCCAGCCACTGATCGCGCTGTACGGATGCGCGGGGTCTTCGGTCAGCAGGCGAACCGGCGGGCTGCCTTCGTCCTTGGTCTGCGGGAACTGCAGCAGCTCGGCGTCGAGCACGCGGCCACCATCAAGCACCAGGCGCAGCACGTCGGTGGTGACGGTCACGCGCTGGCTGGCCGGGGTGGCACTGGCCTGCGCCTGCACAGCGGCCTGGCCCGGGGCGCCCGGGACCTGTGCACTGGGAATGCCGCCCGAGGCAGCGCCCGGAACACTCTGTGCGGCAGCCGGGGCGGACGTGGTAGTCGGTGCCGGGGTCGGAGCAGCCTTTTCACGGCTCCACTCCATCCACAGCAGCACGGCCACCATCAGCCAGGCAAAAATGAGGAATACGCGGGTCTGGTTCATCAGCGGACAGGCTCGGCGGGGCCGGGACGCGATGCCGGCTCGGTCAAAGAAGGAGTTGCGATGCCATCAGGCGGCGGCATTGTGCCGTCCACGCCCGGCGCGGGCAATGCACGCAGGCGACGCAGCAGGCGCAGGAAGGCCTGGCGGATCTCGTCGTTGCTGGCGGAACGCGCAGCACTACGGGCCACGACGACGAAGTCGCCTGGCTGGATATCGGTACGTGTCTGACGCAGGATGTCGCGCAGGACGCGCTTGATCCGGTTACGCCCAACGGCGTTCGGATCGACCTTGCGGGAAACCGCCAGACCCAGCCTGGCCGGCCGGTCAGCCGGCAGCCAGTGCAGGGTCATCAGCGGATCGGACACACGGCGGGCGCCGTTGAAGACCGTTGAGTATTCGGCACGCGTGCGAACCCGCGCAGAGCGAGGGAATCGCTTGCGCGGGTCTGCAGTATTCACTGTCGAAGGGATTGCGTCTGCCGCAGGGTGCGGCATGGCAATCAGGCGCTCAGGACTTTGCGGCCCTTGGCGCGGCGACGCGACAGGATCTTGCGGCCGTCAGCGGTCTTCATACGGGCACGGAAGCCGTGGTCGCGCTTACGCTTGAGGTTGCTGGGCTGGTAGGTGCGCTTCGTGGCCATTGGGGGCCTCTCGTATGAATGGGACGGAAAGAACCGGAAATTCTAGAGAGGTCTCCCCCCTCACGTCAACCCCTGGGGACTACGCGAATTCACCGGGCTGTGCAATAGCTGTGGATGTTTTTGTGAATAAGTAGGGGACAAGCATTCCGAAGGCGGGCGCTCGGTGGTAGTCTGAGCCATCCATTTCCCCCCTTTCCGGCCTGTGTTTGGGCGCCTTGTCGCGTCCATGCCCCGGCCACCGGACGATTATTGCTGATGGATGCCTGGTCCCGTAGTCTCGAGCGCCTCGAAGCGGAGTTCCCGCCGGAAGACGTTCATACCTGGTTGAAGCCGCTGCAGGCCGATCTGCGCGTGGACAGCCTGGTGCTGTATGCACCGAATGCCTTCATCGTCGACCAGGTCCGCGAGTTGTACCTGGCCCGGATCCGCGAACTGCTGGCTCACTTCGCCGGTTTCAGCGACGTTTTTCTTGAAATCGGCTCGCGCCCGCGCCCCGTGGAGGCGCAGAACGCGCCGGTTTCCACGTCGTCGGCGCCTGTGTCCAGCGAACCGCAGGTGCCGTTTGCCGGCAATCTGGACAATCACTACACCTTCGCCAACTTCGTCGAAGGGCGCAGTAACCAGCTGGGCCTGGCCGCTGCCTTCCAGGCAGCGCAGAAGCCGGGCGACCGGGCCCACAACCCGCTGCTGCTGTACGGAGGCACCGGCCTGGGCAAGACCCACCTGATGTTCGCCGCCGGCAACGCGATGCGCCAGGCCAATCCAGTCGCGAAGGTGCTGTACCTGCGTTCGGAACAGTTCTTCAGCGCCATGATCCGGGCCCTGCAGGAAAAGACCATGGATCAGTTCAAGCGCCAGTTCCAGCAGGTGGACGCGCTGTTGATCGATGACATCCAGTTCTTCGCCGGCAAGGACCGCACGCAGGAAGAGTTCTTCCACACCTTCAACGCGTTGTTCGATGGCAAGCAGCAGATCATCCTGACCTGTGACCGCTATCCGCGGGAGGTCGAAGGCCTGGAAGCGCGCCTGAAGTCGCGGCTTGCCTGGGGCCTGTCGGTCGCGATCGAACCGCCGGACTTCGAGACCCGCGCCGCGATCGTGCTGGCCAAGGCGCGCGAACGCGGTGCCGAGATTCCCGATGATGTTGCGTTCCTGATCGCCAAGAAGATGCGCTCCAACGTGCGCGACCTCGAGGGCGCGCTCAATACCCTGACCGCCCGCGCCAACTTCACCGGCCGCGCGATCACCACCGAATTCGCTCAGGAAACCCTGCGCGACCTGCTGCGCGCCCAGCAGCAGGCGATCAGCATTCCCAACATCCAGAAAACCGTTGCCGACTACTACGGCCTGCAGATCAAGGATCTGCTGTCGAAGCGTCGGACCCGCTCGCTCGCTCGCCCCCGCCAGGTCGCCATGGCCCTGACCAAGGAACTGACCGAGCACAGCCTGCCCGAGATCGGCGACGCCTTTGCCGGTCGCGATCACACCACGGTGCTGCATGCCTGCCGCCAGATCCGGACCCTGATGGAAACCGACGGCAAGCTCCGCGAAGACTGGGACAAGCTGATCCGGAAGCTGAGCGAATGATGCACGGATGCCGATGAGGCGTCATCGCACAAAACGGTGCAGAATCCGGTAGCAAGCGCGGGACACGTTGTGGATAAAAATGGCGTCTGAAATCCCGTCGAATTTATCCACAGCTTTCCCCACCCCTTGGGGGTCGGTAATACAGAGGGTTTCGATGCCTGAAACTCCTTTATTTACAAAGACTTAGCATTGTTTTCCAGCGATTCTGTCTCTACCAGCACCACCAAGCTTTTGATTTATTCCACATTTTTTAAAGCATAGGGGCACGGAACCACATGCGTTTCACACTGCAGCGCGAAGCCTTTCTCAAGCCGTTGGCACAGGTCGTCAACGTGGTCGAACGCCGCCAGACCCTTCCGGTTCTGGCCAATTTCCTGGTCCAGGTGCAGAACGGCCAGCTGTCGCTGACCGGTACCGACCTGGAAGTGGAGATGGTGTCGCGGATCGCGGTTGAAGATGCCCAGGACGGCGAAACCACCATCCCCGCCCGCAAGCTGTTCGAGATCATCCGCGCCCTGCCCGATGGCAGCCGGATCACCGTGTCGCAGACCGGAGACAAGATCACCGTGCAGGCCGGTCGTAGCCGCTTCACCCTGGCAACCCTGCCCTCCAATGACTTCCCGTCGGTTGACGAAGTGGAAGCCACTGAGCGCGTGGCCATCGGCGAAGCGACCCTGAAGGAGCTCATCGAGCGCACCGCGTTCGCGATGGCGCAGCAGGACGTGCGCTATTACCTCAATGGCCTGCTGTTCGATCTGCGCGGCGACGCCCTGCGTACCGTTGCCACCGACGGCCACCGTCTGGCGCTGTGTGAAACCGACCTGGCCAAGCCGAGCGGTTCCAAGCGCCAGATCATCGTGCCGCGCAAGGGCGTGACCGAACTGCAGCGCCTGCTGGAAAGCGGTGATCGCGAGATCGAGCTGGAAGTCGGCCGCAGCCACGTCCGCGTCAAGCGCGACGATGTCACCTTTACCTCCAAGCTGATCGACGGCCGTTTCCCGGATTACGAAGCGGTGATTCCGATCGGTGCCGACCGTGAGGTGAAGGTTGATCGTGAAGCGCTGCGCGCCTCGCTGCAGCGCGCTGCGATCCTGTCCAACGAGAAGTACCGCGGCATCCGCGTGGAAGTGTCGCCGGGCAACCTGAAGATCAGCGCGCACAACCCGGAGCAGGAGGAAGCCCAGGAAGAGATCGAAGCCGATACCACGGTCAGCGATCTCGCCATCGGCTTCAACGTGAACTACTTGCTGGATGCCCTCTCCGCCCTGCGCGATGAGGAAGTCATCATCCAGCTGCGCGACTCCAACTCCTCGGCGCTGGTGCGTGAGTCCAGCAGCGAGAAGTCGCGCCACGTGGTCATGCCGCTGCGTCTCTGACATCAGCCCGGTTCCACGTGGAACATAACGACGCCCGGGAAGCTCCCGGGCGTTTTTTTTTGCACGTTCCACGTGGATCATCGGGCCGACCCTTTCCAGCGTGTATTTCGGACGGAACGCATCTTCCTTGATGCACCCGGTTGCGTGCGCTTTGCTTCCCAACTACCGACGGGACTTTGAGTCGATGCCAGGGACTGCTTCCGAATCAAGTTTGATCGGGGCCGGTACCTGGAGTCTCAACGCAGTTGCTATGGACCTGGCCTGGTCGGATGCCGAAGCGCATCCACGCTGCGGCGACGGTGCTCGCTGTTTCTGAAATCCTCTCTGTCCACAGGACTCATTCGGGGCAGATCGAGCCAAGCCTAGCTTCTAAATCTGGGTATAAATCTAAAGCATGGTGGTGATGGTAGAGCCAGATTTCGTGGAGAAATGTGTTATCTACATGATTTAAAAGGAATTTATGTGGGTGAAACCCCCTGTATAGAGGCGCCTCAGGCTGGGGGGGAACCTGTGGATAGTTTCCAGACCCAAGCAAAATGGCTTTTTTATCCACAGATTGCCCATACCTTGTGTATAAGTCATACAGTCCCGCTGTGGACAGCGTGAAACGAATGGGCCGGATTCTTTGAAATCTGTGGAACCTCCCATGGCATCGGATCGCAGATTTGGAGGAACCCGGGCCCCCGCCCGCTCACCTGGCCGGGCAAGCGTTCAGCAAACACCTGCGGCAGTGGTCCTGAAATCCTTGAAATCTGGCGGGCCACGCCCCGCAACCCTGTGCAGAATTAAAGGAATTTCAGCTGCGTCCGGAGCTGGAAACGGGCATGCCGGTGAACCGGCGCCACGTGGAACCCGCGATCAGTTGGTGTGCGGGAGCTTCTGCTACGCATCGATGCGGGTGCAGCGCGTCCGGCTTGACCGATGCAGTAAGCTGATGGATTCCCTGCCCCTCTACCGCCTCGAGCGGATGGTCGTTCGCGCCCCATGCTTATCCGCCGCCTCGCCTTGCACCAACTGCGTCGCTTCAGTGCGGTGGATCTCTTGCCCCAGCCGGGGCTGAACCTGCTCACTGGCGACAATGGTGCCGGCAAGACCAGCGTGCTGGAGGCCCTGCATCTGATGGCCTATGGCCGCAGCTTCCGCGGCCGGGTCCGCGATGGACTGGTACGCCAGGGCCAGGAGGCGCTGGAGATCTTCGTGGAATGGGACGAGCAACGTGCCGACCACGCGCCGCATCGCCGAAAGGCCGGCCTGCGCCACAGTGGCCAGGACTGGAAGGGACGATTGGACGGTGAAGATGTGGCTCAGCTCGGCAACCTCTGCGCAGCGCTGGCGGTGGTGACGTTCGAGCCCGGCAGCCATGCGCTGGTCAGCGGCGGTGGCGAGCCCCGCCGTCGCTTCCTGGATTGGGGCTTGTTCCACGTGGAACCTGATTTCCTGTCCTTGTGGCGCCGCTATTCAAGGGCGCTGAAGCAGCGCAATGCCCTGCTCAAGCAGGGCGGCCCGTCGCGGATGCTGGACACCTGGGATCACGAGTTGGCTGAGGCCGGAGAGCCCCTTACCAGCCGGCGTCAGCACTACCTTGAGCGGCTGCAGCAGCGTGCCGTGGCGCTGGCTGCCAGTTTGGCGCCGCAACTCGGCATCCAGGCACTGCAACTCAGTCCGGGCTGGCGTCGGCATGAGCTTCCCCTGGCAGATGCTCTGCTTCTGGCCCGGGATCGTGACCGCCAGGCCGGCTACACCTCGGTTGGGCCGCACCGGGCGGACTGGAGTGTGGATTTCCATAGCATTCCTGGTCGCGATGCACTGTCACGCGGTCAGGCCAAGCTCACCGCATTGGCGTGCCTGATAGCGCAGGCTGAGGACTATGCAGAACAGCGCGGCGAATGGCCGGTGATCGCACTGGACGATCTGGCCTCCGAACTGGATCGTACCCACCAGGCGCGGGTATTGGAGCGCCTGCTCACCGGCCCGGCGCAGATCTTCGTCACCGCTACTGAACCTCCGGCGGCCCTGCAGGGCCTGACCCAGATCGCCCGGTTCCACGTGGAACATGCACAGATCGTGGCTGTGCCATAGTGGGCACATCAGGGCCACTCGACCCCGGCTGGTATAATTCGGGTTGGAATCCTTTCATTCTCGGCACATCGCCCCAAGCGGTGTCCGACCTGCGGAGCCTACGGCAAGCGCAATGAGCGACGAACAGAACACCCCGGCAAACAACGGCAATTACGACGCCAACAGCATTACCGCCCTGGAAGGCCTGGAGGCTGTCCGCAAGCGACCCGGCATGTACATCGGTGACGTGCATGACGGCACCGGTCTGCACCACATGGTGTTCGAGGTTGTCGACAACTCGATCGACGAAGCGCTGGCCGGCCACGCCGACCATGTCGCGGTGACGATCCACGCTGACGGTTCGGTCTCGGTGTCCGACAACGGTCGCGGCATCCCGACCGGCAAGCACGAGCAGATGAGCGCCAAGCTCGGTCGCGAAGTGTCCGCCGCCGAAGTCGTCATGACCGTCCTGCACGCAGGCGGCAAGTTCGACGACAACAGCTACAAGGTTTCCGGCGGCCTGCACGGCGTCGGCGTCAGCGTGGTCAACGCGCTGTCGCAGAAGCTGCTGGTGGACGTGTTCCAGAACGGCTCCCACTACCAGCAGGAATTCAGCAACGGCGCGGTCGTGACCCCGCTCGCCAAGCTGGAAGCCACCACCAAGCGTGGCACCACCGTGCGCTTCTGGCCGTCCACCGTCGCCTTCCACGACAACGTGGAATTCCACTACGACATCCTGGCCCGCCGTCTGCGCGAGTTGTCGTTCCTGAACTCCGGCGTCAAGATCGTCCTTGCCGACGAGCGCGGCGACGGCCGTCGCGATGACTTCCACTACGAAGGCGGCATCCGCAGCTTCGTGGAGCATCTGGCCCAGCTGAAGACCCCGCTGCACCCGAATGTCATCTCCGTCACCGGCGAGCACAACGGCATCGTCGTGGAGGTGGCGCTGCAGTGGACCGACTCCTACCAGGAGACGATGTACTGCTTCACCAACAACATCCCGCAGAAGGACGGCGGTACTCACCTCGCCGGTTTCCGCGGTGCGTTGACCCGCGTGCTCAACAACTACATCGAGCAGAACGGCATCGCCAAGCAGGCCAAGATCAACCTGACCGGCGACGACATGCGCGAAGGCATGATCGCGGTGCTGTCGGTGAAGGTGCCGGACCCGAGCTTCTCCAGCCAGACCAAGGAGAAGCTGGTCAGCTCCGACGTGCGTCCGGCGGTGGAAAACGCCTTCGGTGCGCGCCTGGAAGAGTTCCTGCAGGAAAACCCGAACGAAGCCAAGGCGATCGCCGGCAAGATCGTCGATGCCGCGCGTGCGCGTGAAGCTGCGCGCAAGGCCCGCGACCTGACCCGCCGCAAGGGCGCGCTGGACATCGCCGGCCTGCCGGGCAAGCTGGCCGACTGCCAGGAAAAGGACCCGGCGCTGTCCGAACTGTTCATCGTCGAGGGTGACTCGGCAGGTGGCTCGGCCAAGCAGGGCCGCAACCGCAAGAACCAGGCGGTGCTGCCGCTGCGCGGCAAGATTCTCAACGTGGAACGCGCGCGCTTCGACCGCATGCTGTCCTCCGACCAGGTCGGTACGCTGATCACCGCACTGGGTACCGGCATCGGCCGCGACGAGTACAACCCGGACAAGCTGCGCTACCACAAGATCATCATCATGACCGACGCCGACGTCGACGGCGCCCACATCCGCACCCTGCTGCTGACGTTCTTCTACCGTCAGATGCCGGAGCTGATCGAGCGCGGTTACGTCTACATCGGCCTGCCGCCGCTGTACAAGATCAAGCAGGGCAAGCAGGAGCTGTACTTAAAGGATGACCCGGCGCTGGACAGCTACCTGGCCAGCAGCGCAGTGGAAAACGCTTCACTGGTGCCGGCCACCGGCGAGCCCGGCATCGAAGGCCTGGCGCTGGAGAAGCTGCTGCTGGCCTACGCCGCCGCGCTCGATTCCATCGAACGCAACGCGCACCGTTATGACCGCAACCTGCTCGAAGCGCTGGTCGATTTCGTGCCGATGGACATGGACAGCCTGCGCAATGCCGGCGAAGGCGAAGGCTTGGATGCGCTGGCCAAGCGCCTCAACCAGGGCAGCCTGGGCAGCCCGCGTTTCAGCCTGGAACTGCAGGAAGCCAACGACGAGCGCCCGGCCGCCGTGCTGGTGACCCGTCGCCACATGGGCGAGGAGCACATCCAGGTGCTGCCGATGTCGGCGTTCGAGAGTGGCGAACTGCGTGCGATCCACCAGGCCTCCAAGCTGCTGCACGGCCTGGTGCGCGAAGGTGCAACGATTTCCCGCGGCGCCAAGTCGATCGAAGTCGACAGCTTCGCGAAGGCGCAGAACTGGCTGCTCGAGGAGGCCAAGCGCGGCCGCCAGATCCAGCGATTCAAGGGTCTGGGTGAAATGAATCCGGAGCAGTTGTGGGATACCACGGTGAACCCGGAAACCCGTCGCCTGCTGCAGGTGCGCATCGAGGATGCGGTCGCTGCCGACCAGATCTTCAGCACCCTGATGGGCGATGTCGTCGAGCCGCGTCGCGACTTCATCGAAGACAATGCGCTGAAGGTCGCCAACCTGGATATCTGACACAATCGGGACCTGGCCGGTGCGCGGGGAGCTGCACCGGCCTTCGTCCCTTGAACACAGGTACCTGATGTCCGCATCCACCCCGGTCTCCGCCGCCCCGCCCCCGGTTCCGCCGGTGTCTGCCCCACCGCGCGCCGTGGCACCGTTGGCAGGCTTCTTCATCGACCTGGGCATCGCCGCCGTTACCCTGGTCGGCCTGAGCATGGTCACCGGCCTGTTCTGGGGCTTCTACCGTGCAATCGTGGTCAGCCGCGCCAACGCCGAGGCCAATGGCGGTGGACTGACACCTGACGCCGTCGGCGCGGCAGTGGGCCAGCCCGGTGCCCTGGCGCAGATCCTGATGGCCCTGATCGCCACCGGTGGCGCCGCGCTGCTGCTGTACTTCTGGCGACGCCCGGCAAACGCCGGCGAACGCATGGCGTCGCGACAGGCGTTGCTGCGGCCGTCCACCTGGGGCTGGACCCTGCTGGTGGCCACGCTGATCGTGCTCGGCAGCAACGGCATCGCCTTCCTTTCCAAGCAGTTCGGCATCGAGCCGGTGCCCACCAACGTGGAACTGATGCAGAGCGCAATCGCTCGCTTCCCGCTGTTCCTGGTGCTGTTTGCGGTCGTCCTCGCCCCCGCCTACGAAGAGCTGCTGTTCCGCCGCGTCCTGTTCGGGCGCCTGTGGCAGGCCGGCCGCCCCTGGCTGGGCCTGATCCTCAGCAGCCTGGCGTTCGCCCTGGTCCACGAAGTGCCCGGTGTCAGCAAGAACTCGGTGCTGGGCATGGCGCAGCTGTGGCTGGTGTACGGTGGCATGGGCGCCGCCTTCTGCTGGCTGTACCGCCGCACCGGCACCCTGTGGGCGGCGATTGCCGCGCATGCGCTGAACAACGCGGTCGCGCTCGCCGCAATGGTGTTCCTGGGGTCAACGTAACGCCGTGCCCGCTTGACGAAAGATTAAGCAGGTACGCTACACACTGCGCACATGAACACGGGGGCGGACCCATGAAACAACTGCTGCTGGCTCTAGTCATCACCACCGTGGTCAGTGCCTGTGCGACCACCACCTCGCCAACCGGACGACGGCAGATGGTGGGCGGCGTGTCGCAGGCGCAGCTTGACCAGCTCGGTGCGCAGGCGTTTGCCGAGACCAAGCAGAAAGAGAAGATCAGCACCGATGGCCGCCAGAACGGCTACGTGCAGTGCGTGGTCAATGCCCTGGTCGCGCAGTTGCCGCCTCAATACCGTGGCGTACGGTGGGAGACGGCGGTGTTCGTCGACAAGGAGCCCAACGCCTTCGCCCTGCCCGGCGGCAAGGTCGGCGTGAACACTGGCATCTTCACCGTTGCCAGGAACCAGGATCAGCTGGCTGCCGTAATCGGCCATGAAATCGGCCACGTCATCGCCCGCCACCACGAGGAGCGCATCACCCGGCAGATGGGCGCGCAGACCGGGCTGGCCGTGCTGGGCGCGCTGGCCGGTGCCGCCTATGGCGATGGTGCCGCCAGTACGGTCAACCAGTTGGGCGGCATGGGCGCGCAGGCGGCCTTCCTGTTGCCCGGCTCGCGGACCCAGGAAAGCGAGGCCGACGTGATCGGCCAGCGACTGATGGCCCAGGCCGGATTCAACCCGGCCCAGGCCGTGGATCTGTGGCAGAACATGATGGCCGCCAGCGGCGGTCGAAGCCCGCAATGGCTGTCCACCCACCCCGATCCGGCCAACCGGATCCAGGAGCTGCGACGTGACGCACCGGGCCTGGCGCCGGTCTATCAGCAGGCGCAGGCGGCCGGGCTGCGGCCAAAGTGCGGATGAGTGCGCAGTTCTATGCTGTATTGCAGCACATAAAACGATTTCTCACGCCATCTGTTTCTGATACGTTTGGCGGCTCAGATTTTTCTGACAGTCCGACTTTGCCGCTATCCGGCGGTTCGATCGAGGTGAACGATGATTTTCCGTAACCACAAAGCTGTGCTTTCCGTCCTCGTCGCGACCGCCCTGACCGGCGCCGTGGTCACCGATGCCTTCGCGCAGTCCTCGCGTTCCTCCGACCGTGGCAGCCGCGGCGGCAGCAGCAAGCAGGCCAAGGCCGAACCGCTGTACCCGAATGCGACCCGCCAGGAGCCGACCGTCAAGGCCTCGGCCAAGATGGGCAGCAAGCTGCAGAAAATGATCGACAGCTACAACAAGGAAAAGTTCCCGGAGACGCGTACGCAGGCTGACGCGATCCTGGCTGACAGCGCCTCCAACGAGTACGACAAGTCGCTGGCCGCGCAGCTGGCCTCGCAGGCCGCCTACCAGACCGACGACACCCCGGCCGCCATCGCCTACCTGAAGCAGGTCATCCAGTTCAACGGCCTGGACAACAACGGCCACTTCCAGTCGATGCTGATGCTGGGCCAGCTGCAGCTGCAGGAAGACCAGACTGCCGAAGGCCTGGCCACCCTGGACAAGTACTTCGCCGAGAGCAAGTCGACCAAGCCGGAAGAGCTGATTGCCAAGGGCCAGGCGCTGTACCAGCTGGAGCGCTACCAGGAAGCGATCCCGGTGCTGAAGCAGGCCATCGCGGGCGCTGCCGAGCCGAAGGACAACTGGAACCAGCTGCTGATGGCGGCCCTTTCCGAAGCCGGCCAGACCGGTGAGGCCGTGCAGGCCGCAGAAGCGCTGGCGGCCAAGAACCCGTCGGACAAGAAGGCCCAGCTGAATCTGGCCAACATGTACATGCAGGCTGACCAGATGCCGAAGGCCGCCGCGGTGATGGACAAGCTGCGCAGCAGCGGCCAGCTCACCGAAGAGCGCGAGTACAAGCAGCTGTACTCGATCTATGCCAACACCGAGAACAAGGAAAAGGACGTCATCGCGGTCATCAACGAAGGGTTGCAGAAGGGCATCCTGAAGCCGGATTACCAGGTCTACCTGGCGCTGGCCCAGTCCTACTACTACTCCGACCAGGTGCCGCAGGCGATCGATGCGTGGCAGAAGGCCGCCCCGCTCTCCAAGGACGGTGAGACCTACCTGAACCTGGCACGCGTCCTGCATGCCGAAGGTCGCGTCCCCGAGGCCAAGCAGGCCGCCCAGCAGGCGCTGGCGAAGGGCGTGAAGAACCAGGCTGATGCCAAAAAAATCATCAACCTGAAGTAAGTAGGAATAACGCCTGAATGCCTGCTCAGTTGATGCGCAGGCGCTCAGGATTGGTATAAGCTTGGAGGTTCCTGCGGTGTCATGCACCGCTGATCAGGGATCCCGCCCCCGGGATTCCGGCCCCACTATTGAGCTCTTGGCGCATGACGGAACAACTAGTCGTTCACCGGTACGAACAACCCGATGACAAGGGGCTGAGCTGGCCTCGCATCGTCGGCATCGCGTTTGTAATTGCCCTGCATCTGGCCGCCTTCATGATGCTCCTGATTCCCGCCGTGGCTCCCAAGGCCGTCGCGGAGAAGGAGCGCAACGTCATGGTGACCATCGTCGACGCGCCGCCGCCGCCCCCACCGCCGCCGCCGCCGCCGCCGCCGCAGGATACTCCGCCACCGCCGGTGAAGAATCTGTCGCCGCCGAAGCCGTCGCCCGTACCGCCGCCGCCGCAGGCGCCGGTTGTCGACGTGCCGGAGCCGCGCCCGAACGATATCGTCACCCCGCCGTCGCCTCCGGCGCCGCCGGCACCGCCGACCTCGATCGAGGCCAGCGTGGACATCTCGTCGAAGGCCATGAATCCGCCGCGCTACCCGCCGGCAGCCTTCCGCGCAGGTATCCAGGGCGAAGTGATCCTGATCATTGATGTCGATGCCAGCGGCAACGTCACCAATGTCACGGTGGAAAAGTCCAGCCGTAACCGCGACCTGGACCGTGCTGCGATGGAAGCGGCTCGCAAGTGGCGCTTCAACGCCGCTGAAGCAGGCGGTAAGAAGACGGCAGGTCGCGTTCGCGTCCCGGTCAACTTTGCGCTGAACTGATGCGCCCGGGTGGCCGCCTGGCCACCCCCGCTCCCGGTTCGATTGTTTAGCTTAGCTACACCCTTTATCACCACACACAACAAAGGTAAGCGTCATGCTGCAGGAAATTTTCATCGCCGCTGCTGCCGGGGGCAATCCGTCCAACGCCCTGTCGCAGATGGGCTTCGAGCACCTGATCCACGAAATGACCACCAAGCCGGGTGATTTCGCGGTTTCCTGGGTCGTGCTGCTGACCCTGATCGCCATGTCGGCCATGTCCTGGTACTGGACCGTCATCAACATCTTCCGTGCCACCCGCCTGAAGAGCGCCGCTGATCGCGTCGTCAGCCTGTTCTGGGACACCCCGAACGCTCAGGACGCCATCCGTGCGATGGAAGAGCAGCCGGCTTCGGAGCCGTTCTCGAAGATCGCCCTGGACGCTGCCCAGGCAGCTGCCCACCACCAGCGCGCTGAAGGCGGTGCTACCGGCGGCGTCGGTGAGAACCTGAGCCGTTCGGAGTTCGTCGACCGCGCTCTGCGTCAGGCCGTCACCCGCGAAAGCAACAAGCTGCAGTCGGGCATGACCCTGCTGGCCACCGTCGGCGCGACCGCTCCGTTCGTCGGTCTGCTGGGTACCGTGTGGGGCATCTACGGCGCGCTGATCAAGATCGGTGCCACCGGCTCCGCTTCGATCGACGCCGTTGCCGGCCCGGTGGGTGAAGCGCTGATCATGACCGCGATCGGTCTGTTCGTCGCAATCCCGGCCGTGTTCGCCTTCAACTTCTTCAGCAAGATCAACAGCGCGACCATCAGCAAGTTCGATACCTTCGCGCACGACCTGCACGACTTCTTCGCCACCGGTTCGCGCGTCCGCTGATTGCGGCGCGCGTCACCCAGCGACGAAGTAAGTAGTCACCAAGATCTAGACGGAGCCCGTTATGGCTTTCAGTAGTGGTAACAGCGGCGGCCCCATGGCCGACATCAACGTTACGCCCCTCGTGGACGTGATGCTGGTGCTGCTGATCATCTTCATCATCACGGCGCCCCTGATGTCCCACAAGGTCAAGGTGGATCTGCCGGAAGCCAACCTGATCCAGAAGCCGGAAGATGCTGAAAAGCGTCCCAACCCGATCACGCTGGCAGTCAAGGAAGACGGCTCGATCTACTGGAACGACGAAGAAATCAACAAGCAGACTCTCGAGTCCCGCTTGGCGACCGCCGCACAGCAGACCCCGCAGCCGCCGCTGAACCTGCGTGGTGACCGCACCACCAAGATGCGCGTCATCAACGACCTGACCAAGGTCGCGCAGGAACAGGGCATGCTGGACGTCGGCTTCGTTGCGACCAAAGAAAAGGGGCAATAAGCCATGGCATTCAGTAGTGGTGGTGGCAAGGGCCCCATGGCAGACATCAACGTCACGCCCCTCGTGGACGTGATGCTGGTTCTGCTGATCATCTTCATCGTGACCGCGCCGATCATGACGTACCCGATCGCCGTGGACCTGCCGCAGCGCGTGCTCAACCCACCGCCGCAGCTGGTCGAACCGCCGCCGCCGATCGAACTGAAGATCGACGCCAGCAACCAGGTCTCGTGGAACAACAGCCCGATCAATACCAGCGAGCTGCAGCAGCGGATGGAGCAGGAGGTCCAGCGTGACCCGACCAACCAGCCGGAACTGCGCATCGACGCCAGCCCGGATTCCGAGTACGACGTGATGGCCAAGGTTCTGGCCGCCGCGAAGAACGCTCAGATGAAGAAGATCGGTTTTGTGCAGCAGTAAACGCGACACCGCAACACAACAGTCATGACGCGACTGCAGACGCCCCTGGAGACAGGGGCGTTTTTTTTTGTGGGATGCAGTCGGGGTCAGAACCTTATTTGGCAGGAAAAGGGATCTGACCCCATCAGGGAGCACGCGCCCGCTATGATCGGCGCATGCTTGCCCTCTTCGATTCCCTGCGCCATTGGCTCGACGGTATCGCCCACCTCGGCACGATCCTGGCGGTGGCCTACCTGCTGTACCTGTTCGCGCTGGCGGGCTGGATCATGCTGCAGAAGCGCGAGCCGGTGGCCACGCTGAGCTGGATCCTTTCGCTGGCACTGCTCCCCTATCTCGGGCTCTTCATCTACTACCTGCTGGGCCCGCAGAAGGTGAAACGGCAACGGCTGCGTCGTGGCCGTGCACGCTCGGGCATGGAGCACTACAGCGATGTCTGCCCGCCCGATTCGGACTGCACCGAACTGGCCAAGGTGGCCCAGGCCACGACCGGACTGGCCCCAAGCAGTGCCACCGAAGTGACCTGGCTGGTGGACGGTGCGGCGACCTACGCGGCCTTGCTGGAAGCCGTTGCACAGGCGCACGATCACATCCATCTGGAGTACTACATCTTCAATCCGGATCACGCAGGCACCGCCCTGCGCGATGCCCTGGTCGAGCGCGCACGTGCCGGTGTGCAGGTGCGCCTGCTGCTGGATGCGGTGGGCTCATCCGCCCTGCCCCGCCGTTTCCTGCAGCCCCTGCTCGAGGCCGGCGGTGAAGCGATCTGGTTCCACCCACGGCAGCTGCTGAAACCGTTCAAGCGCCCGTGGCTGAACCTGCGCACGCACCGCAAGCTGGTGATTGTCGATGGCCGCCTGGCCTTCACTGGCGGGATCAACATCACCGACGAGGAAGACGAAAGCCGCAGGCCCGACGCCTATCGCGACCTGCACATGCGCATCCGCGGTCATGTGGTGCGCAGTCTGCAGCTGGTGTTCGCCGAGGACTGGCTCTACGCCAGTGGCCAGGAACCCTCGCGGATGGATATCGCCCGCTTGTGGCCGGCCGATATGCCGCTGCGCGGGGATGGCGCGATCAACGCGCAGGTACTGGTGTCCGGCCCGGATTCGGGCTGGGAGACGATCCACCGGCTGCACGTCGCCGCCATCCAGGAAGCGCACGAGCGGGTGTGGCTGGTGACGCCCTATTTCGTGCCGGGTGAAGCGGCGCGGATGGCGCTGACTTCGGCCGCGCTGGGCGGCCTGGACGTGCGCCTGCTGGTACCGAAAATGAGCGATTCGTGGTTCGTCACCCAGGCCGCGCGCTCGTACTTCGACGAGCTGTTGCATGCCGGCGTGAAGATCTACGAGTACGGCCCGCGCATGCTGCACACCAAGGCGTTCATCGCCGACGACGACGTCTGCATTGTCGGCAGTGCCAACTTCGACCACCGCAGCTTCCGCCTGAACTTCGAGCTGTCGATGATGATCAGCGACCGGGACCGCGTGGCGGCCCTGGCCGAGCTGCTGCAGGGTGAATTCGATCGCGCCACGCGGGTGCATGACCAGGCCGGGCGCTCGCTGTGGCTGCACCGCCTGCCCGAGGCCTTCGCCCGGCTGGCCTCGCCGCTGCTCTGACGCAGCGCTACACTGCGGCGATCATCCGGGGAGCCCGACTATGTACTGGTTGTACCTGCTGCTGGCGCTGGGCTGCTTTGCCTTCGCGCTGAAGACCCCAAGCGCGGGGTTGATGACCCTGTGCCTGCTGGCTGCGCTCGCCTTCCTGCTGGCCTGGGTACGCGGTCGTTACGTGGCCCGTTTCGGCGACCTGCAGCGCGACCCGGCCACCCTGATCGATGCCGAGGAACTGCGCCGCCTGCGCGAGCAGGCCCAGGCGCGCCGCAACGATGACGCCAACGGCAGCGATCCGTCCCCTCATTCCAAGTAGTTCCGTTCCATGACCCAGCTCAGCGTCAACGTCAACAAGATCGCCGTCCTGCGCAATTCGCGCGGCGGTGCCGAACCGGACGTGGTGCGCGCCGCCCAGGCCTGCCTGGATGCCGGCGCGCATGGCATCACCGTGCATCCGCGGCCGGACCGCCGCCACATCACCGCCGAGGACGTGCTGGCCCTGTCCACGTTGACCCGCGCGCGTGGCGTGGAATTCAACATCGAGGGCAATCCATTTGCGCCGCCGCGCGAGGGGTACCCGGGGCTGCTGCCGCTGTGCGAACAGACCCGTCCGGCGCAGGCCACCCTGGTGCCCGACGGCGATGGCCAGATCACCTCCGACCACGGTTTCGACTTCGAGCGCGACGCCGAGCGCTTGCGCCCGTTGATTGCCCAACTGAAGGCGATGGGCTGCCGGGTCAGCCTGTTCGTCGATGCGGGCAACCCGTCGCTGGAGCAGGCCGCCGAGGTCGGGGCCGACCGCATCGAGCTGTACACCGGCCCCTACGCAGAGGCGCATGCGGCGGGCGACGCTGCGGCAGTGCTCGAACTGTTCGCCACTGCGGCGCGGCGGGCGCAGGCAGTGGGGCTGGGAGTGAATGCCGGCCATGACCTGTCACAGGACAACCTCCGCGACTTCCTGGCCCAGGTGCCGGACGTGCTGGAGGTGTCGATTGGCCATGCGCTGATCGGCGAGGCACTGTATGACGGGCTGGATGCTACCGTGCGCGGGTACCTGACGCTGCTTTGACCGATGGATGCAGCCGAGCATGGGCTCGGCTCTACAAGGTACCCGTATCCACTGTAGAGCCGAGCCCACGCTCGGCTCAGACTTGCCCTGAACCCTTCAGACGGCCGTCGCAGCCATTGAGACAGCCCCGGCGTACGCTGCCGCAATGGGTATTGCGATCAAGGGCCGAGGTTCCACGTCCCACCTTGCTGGGCGCTTCGAAAGCACCGTCAGCGAGGCGGTGGACGACGGCTGGGCGGTCGATGAGAGCGAGGAGTTCCTCGCGCCGCGCCTGCGCACCGAGGTGCGCGCCGAGACCGCGCGCAGCATCATCACCCGCAACACTTCGCCAGACGTCGGCTTCAGCCAGTCGGTGAATCCGTACCGCGGTTGTGAGCATGGTATCAATACCCCCTGATTGTTCACTAGATAAATCCATATAGATCAACAGGTTAGAGAATAATCAGTAAACACATTGCTATCGGCACAATCCCCCGCGCAGTGCCGGCCAAACACGCCCATCCTGGAGAGGTTGGCCAACCTTCGTGGTCTGCAAAGAGTGTTAGAGCCCTGCGGCGCGCAGCAGGGCCGACATCGAGGTACCCATGCCTTTAGCAACTCGCTCCAAGGTAGCGAGAGTGAGGTTCTTTTCGCCACGCTCGATCTTGCTGTAGTAGGCGCGGTGCATCTGGATGTGGTCAGCAAAGGCTTCTTGGCTGACACCCAGATCAATGCGATGCGCGCGGATCACATCTGCAAGTTTCGCTTGGTTCGTATGCTCGACCATACGAAGCAGCTTGTGGTTCCAGTACTTTAAAGACTACGCCTCTAAAGGTAGTCTACTTATAAGTACTAATTGCATCTCCCATGAACTTTTACCTCGTATGTCCGGAACTGGAGTTCACTCTTGAGCTTCCCTTTTCTCCCATGGGCAGGGAGCAGGTCGCTATGCAGATGCGTCGAATGCAAGAAGAGGAAGGGCAAGCAAGAGGCTTTGAGTACCGCCTGGCAGAAGAGCTCTCAAAGCTCATCCCCCAGCTAACGGATTGGGACATCAAGCCGCCCACGGGTGCACAGATGGCATATGCGACTTCGCTCTGCGCACAGTTGGGCATTCCACTGCCTGCAGCAACACGTCGATCGCGGGCATTGATGCAGATCTTCTTGGCGGAAGCCAAAGCGCTCCATGGCCAACGCAGCTGATAAAGGCCTTGCCAGCCGAAGCTGTGGATAAGCCTGGGCAGAACCTACTCGCCAAACGACCGTATGGCCTACAGCTAGCTGAATTTCACGGTGTTGCGGCGCCTGTGGTTAGCAATAATACTAACGGCCCGACCTTCCCAAGTTGTCGCCATGGAACAGGATGCTCGAAAGGCCCAAGTTCCCCTCAAAGGCAGAGGGGCCGCATCGCGTGTCCCAAGCCGTTTCGATACCACTGCAACAGTGGGAGTCGACGACGGCTGGGAGTCGGTCTACCAGGAGATGGAAGACGCGCCACCGCTGAGAACTCAGGTGCAGGAAGAGCGAGCGCGCACAGTGATCAGCCACAACTCATCCCCTGACGTTGGCTTTAGCGCGTCGGTCAACCCGTACCGCGGCTGCGAGCATGGCTGTGTTTACTGTTTTGCTCGCCCTTCTCACTCCTACTTGAGCCTTTCACCAGGCTTAGACTTCGAGACGCGCCTGTTTGCAAAGACAAATGCCCCGGAGCGCCTCAGAGCAGAAATTAGCAAGTCGAACTACAAGTGCACCCCGATTGCGTTGGGGATAAACACAGACGGCTATCAGCCGATTGAAAGGAATTACCAAATTACACGCCAATGCCTTGAGGTGCTTGCTGATGCCAAGCATCCGGTGAGCTTCGTCACCAAGAGTGCCTTGATCACCAGGGACGTCGAACTGCTGGCGTCGATGGCCAAGGATCGGTTGGTTACGGTCTACTTCTCGGTCACCACGCTCGACAGGAAGCTATCTGCAAAACTGGAACCACGAGCTGCTGCTCCCCACGCAAGGCTGCGAGCAATGAATCAGCTGCACGAGGCAGGAGTACCGGTAGGGGTTTTGATCGCGCCGGTCATTCCCATGATCACCGACCATGACCTAGAAGCCATCCTTGAGGCTGCTCACGAACACGGCGCTCGGGCAGCAGGCTACGTGCTTCTCAGGCTACCCAACGAGATTAAGGACATTTGGAGAGAATGGCTCGAGCTGCACTATCCGGACCGCGCTGCGCACGTGCTTAGCTTGATGCGACAGATGCATGGTGGAAAGGAGTATGACGCCAGCTTTGGCACCAGGATGTCCGGAACTGGCCCTGTAGCGGACTTGATCCGGAAGCGCTTTGAAAAGAAGCATCGTGAACTCGGTTTCACTAGGCTGCCAGCGCTGGCCACTCATCTTTTTCAACCTCCCCAAGACAAGTCGCCACAGGGGCAACTTTTCTAGCCGAACGGAAAACGAGGCTAGCATCAGTACAAAGCTATGGATGCAGTCCGAGCGGCGCCTACAGGGACAGAGCGTCCTAGGTTTCTGAGTACTGATACCATCTCCCCGAAAAGGAAATAGCATCTCCTCCGCAGCAAGCTTAGACGGCTTTCCAAACATATTTGGTTATCCCGCTTCCTCATGAAAAGGACCAGCGTATGCCCAAGCAAGTGAGAGGTTTATCAGTCTACCGAAGCACGATTGAGCGGCTGCCACAGTTTCGCATTCTTAGCGGCCCACTCACAGAACACCAAGCGGCGATGCTGGGATTCGACGACCTTCCGCTCGCAGGCGCTTCCATTGTGCCAAGCGCCGAAGGACCCGCGACGTTATTCAATGCCCGAGGCAAAGAGATCATCCGAAAGGACCTTCCGATGGTCACCAAGTCTCGATCAATCAATACCTCGTGGAAGGACTGGCACGGACACACTCACCACGGTACTCAGACAAGATCCTATGAGACCTATCCCAGGGAATACGTTGCACCACCTGGTGAATTCCTCACTGCTGTAGATACAGACAGTGGTATCGCAATGGCTACTAGGATCATTGACCGGACGGAGCCAGAAGAGAGCATTGCAAACCTCCTCAACATCTACCTGGAATGCTTCCAACACTTCGAAATCGTTGACCCGGACCTCGCGGTGCCGGTCAGGGTCGAGAAGATCAACTGGCGCATTCTCCCTCCGGGGAAGTTCCCGTTCGATAGAGCGATGCAGGTATTGGATAGTTATCTGAAGCAGTTGACCGACAGCGACCGCGCAGTCGCTAAGCAGCGCATCCGGACCATCACTCGTCACGAGCCCGACTTCATGGCAGTCGGATTAGGCGGTTTCAGTGAGTACATCGTTTTTGGGTTCACGGGAAGGAATCGATACGTGTTCGAGAGTCCCGAGTCAGGCAATGCCACTTACATCTTCAGGAACGAGTGGGAGGCGGTGTCTCAGCTCACCAAACGCCAGATCCTTCAAGAGCAGCTGCAGGAGACCAGGATCATCCACACCTCGCGTTGGGCCGTAGAGGTCTCAGAAGCAATCCAACGGAAGTGAAGTGGTTGGGCAAAGTTTCAGAGGGGCGTAGCCCGAACCGGTACCCTGTGACCCACGCCATGGATAGCTACCTACCGATGCGTTTACTCAGGCTTAGAAGCTTAGACAGGAACTCCCAATGAAGCCAACCATCCTGGCACTGGACCTCGAAGGCACGCTCATCTCCAACGCAGTCAGTCAGATTCCTCGCCCTGGGCTTCACCGGTTCCTAGAGGATGTCCGATCGCAGTTCGAGGAACTTGTACTGTTCACTACGGTTCCCGAGGCACTTGCAAGAAGAATTGCCGGACTCCTGGCTAGGGAAGGCAGTGTTCCGGCATGGTTTGTCGAGCTTCGATACATCCACTGGTCTGGAAGGACAAAGGATCTTTCCTATGTCTCCCCCCACGTGGGTGAAGCCCTTCTCTTGGATGACCATGGCCCCTATGTGCATGATGGGCAGGAGAGACTGTGGGTCGAGATCCCGCTGTTCGGCTCCCCGTACTCGTCAGACGATGACGGGTTGCAGATCGCAGCTGAACGCCTGACCGATCGCATCATTGAACTGCAGAGTGCATCCGACCTTGGCCACATGATCGCCGATCATGGCTGAGCAGCGCGTTGTCTCGATGGCTCGTTGAAAGAGCGCGTATGCAGCGGCCGTCCTCTCGCACATTCGGCACAGTTAGGGATCAGCACGCGGGCAGCACTCGAGAAACTCTTTGATAGCGTCGCTCCGGAGAACCCGGAGACGGCCAACCAAAGGTTGCCAGCAATCAAAAGTGGTGCAGTGGCGTTGCGGCAACCTTACCTTTGCCGGCAGCAATTGAATCGGTAGCTCCAGGCGTACCCACTGCCCAGCCAACACGCTTCCCTAAAGAACGCGCAGTAGCAACCGCGGCGTCTCCCGATTGATGATGTCAACTCACTGCCAGCCTTGGGTAGCCATTGACCGCGCGCTACCGATTGCCGCGCCAAGCGGACACCAACATTGGTACTGAAGGAGCAAATCTAGCCTGCGCGACGAACGAACCCACCTCTCTGTTGCGCACTTCCCCCGTACCAGCGAGCAGGTCTTCCTTCACACCGAGCGTACCAGTAGGGTCACGATCACGCGTAAATATATGAATCAATGGAAGTAAAAAGTAGGCATGATTCTCATTTCAGTTGTTAACGTACCGTAAGGCTCACAGCAAAAAAAACTTTCCGTATACCTGATAGCTTTCGGCGCCATGGTCTATGACGTCGAAATATGCACCGCACGTGCAATCGCTTCGGAAGCGACAGGAATCAAGTGTGCGCAAGGCGTACCCTTACCCGAAGGCTTCTGCTTTTTGGTCAGCAGGTCTGATGGAACGATCGTTCAGCCCGCTTTTGAATTCTTTGCAGATGCCCATCTAACGATCGGTCCAAAGCCAAAGCTTGCCTGCAGCAAGAACACAACCGCAGCTATCGCGGCTGACCTCACCGACTTCCATCACTTTCTTGACGCAAGAAAAAAGCTCGTTTCCGACGTAGATGAGGATCTCCTCAGATCCTATGCGGACACCTTGACTGACCTGGACTCTGCGGTGACCTTGGATAAGCTCGCCGCCGCGACTATTCATCGAAGATGGTCGACCGTGACCAAGCTAATCGCATTCTGCGTGAAACGGGGATACCTGAGGAAGGCACCAGCGCTGCTGAGCAAGCAGACGAAGCGAGGAACTGTTCAAGTTCTCGACGTTGGCGTCGACCTTCCCGGGCTGAACGACGCTGACGAACTCATCACTGCGCTCCATCCCGAGACCGTCGTCGGTATTCTTGACGAACTAGGTCCAAACCCTGTGCTCGAGCGAAACGGTCTGGTTGAACTGGCATACGCAACCACGGCGCAGCGATTGATGGCTGAGCTTTGCTATCAAGCAGGACTGAGGCGGGCGGAAGTGTGCGATCTCAAAGCGAAAACCATCCTTCAGGCCCGTACGGAAGGGCGCGATCCTCTCACTGCAGTCGCCATCCCCGTGCTCGGGAAAGGTAACAAGAAGCGCAATGTTCCCGTTCCAGTCTGGCTACTCAACGCGTTGAAGCGCTATGCCAAAGGTGTTCGGCAGCGCCTCGTTGACCTCCGACTGGGATACCACAAGCTCGAGGATCACGGCGTCCTATTCGTCCTCGACGCAAACAACCGCAAGCATGCGGGCAATCCGATAACCCCGCAGATCTTCGACCGGCATTTCGCCCAGGCCAAGGACAGGCTGCTCAAACGGCTCTCCAAAGAGCGTGACCTGGCTCGCTACGAATCCACGCAGCGCGAGCGAATAACCATTCACGCCCTTCGACACACCTTCGCCTTGTACACGTACATGGAGAAGCGCGCAAACGGTGACATGGATGCGATCAAGTATGTTCAGTCGGTACTGGGACACAGTCTCAGGGATACGACTGAGTCCATCTACCTGCGAAGCGCGAACGCATTCGAGAGCGAAACCAGGGAATCGATCAGACTGCACCTTGAAGGTCAACCCTTTATGCGAATCGGCGTCGAGGCCTGACGAGTTGGAGCTCACACGGCTCCACGGCCAGCATACGCACTACTCCTCGCATGTGACCGACTCACCTTATCAAATCAGATTGAACACGGATTGGAGCGTTACGTGGCAGGAAGAAGATCCGCCCAGCTGCGGCACGCCGTAGTAGTTGAGGAAAAGGTAGGCAACACAAAGAAATGGGATGTCCGCGAGAGCGCTGGTCGCCTAGAAGTCGCGTTCAGGCGCGCCGGAGACCTGCGCGACAACATCGTTAATCTCAGCCGGTGGAAGGGCATAGGTGCAGCGGCACCGCTCTTCGCCGAGGCGTTCTGCCGAGCTAACAAGAACAGCAGGGAGACGACTAGATCCTCTTCAGCTAACAACATCGTGAGTGGCCTGGTGCAGTACCTAACCGTAAAAGGGGTAAAGATAAGCGGCCCAGACGACACTCCAATGGATCTCGGCGAGTCCTTTCTAACGTATCTGAAAGGTAGGGATACCACGCACCCGACAGTTCTCTCGGTGGAGACCCAGCGCCACTATTACGGGACCTTCAAGAAGGTCGTTCTTGCGCTGCACGAGATGGATCCACGGTGGAAGGTGATCCGTATTCCGCCAAAGCCGTTCGCAGGACTGCCACGGAAGAGCAAGCCGAAAGAGCTGGACCGTGCGGCTTGGGCCAACGTCATGAAGGCGGCGGTCGAAGAATGCATATCGACAATGGACGAAGTGTGGCCGCTTCTAGATAGGGTTCACAGTGCCCTCGCTCAGAAGAAAAAGGGCGACGCTGTATCGCTAAGCGATCCGGCAGAGGCAATTGCTCAAATATTGGCAAACTTTGACGGTCATCTTCCTCGCCAAGGCGCGGTTCACAAGCTCCCAGGCGTAGGAAAGATCAGCGAAAGCGAGTACTTCCGTCTGAGGAGACTAGCGCACCCGATCGGCGGCGATCTGATCCCATTCTTTCTCGTACTAGCCATGCACTCGGGCTTCAACGAGCAGCCACTTAGAACACTCACCCTGAATGGCATATCGGAGCACTACCCGCTTGGACAAAAGCGAACGGTGATCAAGTCCTCCAAGCGCAGGGCTGGAAGTTCCGCTCAGGGCGCGACACAGCGAGCAGCCTTCCCCGCTAGCGATCACCCGCTAGCACCTGAAAGATTGATCAGTTTCGTTATTGCTTGGACCAAACGAATCAGAGACTACGCTGCTGGTGAGCTTGCCAATGACTTCTTCCTCCACGCAGTTTCCGAAGGCGGGCGGCACAAGCGCCGAGGAATGCACATCGACTCCTACTCAGCCAGAACCGACGACGTGACCACGCGGGTGACCGGTTACATCACGTTGTTCTGCAAACGAAGGGGGCTTAAGTACTCTGGCTCTCAAGCAAACAGGCTTGCGTTCTCCGAAGCGGTTGATGGGCTGACCGACGGCGACGCCTTCGAGCTCCGAGCAATGCTAGGCCATCGGCTACTGTCAACTGGTCAAGACAGTTACCAGACAACCACGATGCAGCATCGGCAAAAGGAACAGCTGGCAGGAGCCATGACCGCACAGGAGCGCTGGGTGACTTCAAATGGAAAGATCGACACACGCTCCGCCCGAAGTGATCGTGAGCAAACGGCAGCCACGCAGGGCTTCTGCTGTGCAGATCCATTCCAAAGTCCTCAACCAGGGCAGCGCCATGGAAAGCTCTGCACCAGCTATGGTTCCTGTCCTGCATGCCCGCTCGCCGCAGCTGATCCAAACGAAGCCTACGCGCTCGCGCGCTTTCTTCAACTGCAGGAGCTATACGAAGAAGCCAGGGCAGAGCTCGGCAGCGAGATCTGGAGGCGAAAGTTCGAGAATGCCTATCTCGCTCTCCGCGATTCATGGATCCCAGCAGTGAGCACAACTGCGAATCGACAATCAGCGATGATGATCATGCTGACGCCCCTGCCTGGACTTGAATAGTCCGGCTGTACCGCCACTAGCGAATCAATTCTAGAGATATGGCTATGCCCGCAGCAAGAAAGGTCGAAACAGCGCAGGCAGCGACCCTGCATCCTTCCTTCCAAGTTGACTATGACAGTGATGTCTGGACCTTTGCCCAGACCACGGTCGGCCAACAGAAGGAGTTTGTCACAGTTGACTGGGCAATCCCTGTGGCACGCGGAGAGTTGCTCACGGACTACAAGCACAGAGGACTGCTCTCTGAGCTGAAGTGCTACCTCAAGACCGCCATCATTGAGGACACCGTACGTATGACGGTTGGGTCTATCCCTGGCACTTACATGGGCATGAGGGAGCTGGTGAAGTTCATGGGAGAGCGGGAGATCCACTCCCTCTTCGATATCACCACGGCGATGAGCTGGGACTACGTCGAAGGTCTCGAAGAGCAGTACATGACGGCCCGAAGTGATGCCGGTCGAGACAGGGCGTGGACGCATGCGACCGCCTACAAACTCATCCATCCACTTACACAGATCTACGAAATCGCGGACAGCTTGCGCGCCAGAGGCGGACAAGCACCGTGCGAAGCGCCGTTTGACGGAAGAAAGACCTACGACGTCGTGACAGAGCCGCTCGGGCTTGCTCGAACGGGTGGATTGATGCCTGTCCCGGACGAGATCTCGGTACCGATTCTTTCCTACGCATGTGAATGGATTGAGTACGGCTCGGAGGATGTGATCAGACTTCAGGCTGAGGTCATCCCGATGCTGATCGACGCAAGAAGTGCTACGGGACCGAGACGAATCGCCTGCTTTCGTCAGATCAAACGGCACATCGAGGAGTTCCAGATGAGCCCGATCCCAGGGACACTGACACCCTGGCATGAGCCATTGGCCACCATAGATCGGATTGATGACGCTGGTGACGAGCGCGAGATTAGCGGAACTCAGGGCCTGAGACGCCTAATACTAATGACTCAAAGCGCATGCAGTGTCTTGCTGCAGGGATGCACCGGGATTCGAGCTCATGAGCTGATTGGCCTCTCCCTGGACCACGATCCGACGCTACAGCACGGTGTGGTCAAGTCAGTGACGTCGCTAGACGGACTAATGGAGGTGTTCTCCATCTGTGGCATTTCCGCCAAAAGGGAAGCGACTCGCCATGAGTGGACTGCCGGACTGCGCCCGTTGGGCACGAATCACCTGCCGATCGTGCTGAAATCCGTCGAGGTGCTGGTGCGGCTAATGGAGCCTTGGCGAGCACTATCGGGCACTAAGTCACTGATGCTCAGCTTCTCCCACGCCAAGTCCCTTCCATCGGGTCCCGATGGAATCGGCCGAATGACAGCATCCAGAAATTCTCTGCTGCAACGTGAGTTTGCCGTCGAAGCCCACACGAAGAAGCGTGGCATCGAAACGACGCAAGCTGTTTACGAGGTGAGGTACCTACGCCCGCAGCGATGGAGGATCACCTTTGCGCACTATGTGTTCCGATCCAAGCCGGAACTAATGCCAGCGCTACGGACGCACTTCCGTCACATGAGCGAGCAGATCACGGATCAAGGGTACATTGGAAACGATGCGGCTCTGCTCGAGAACTTGGAAGGAGAGAGAGTCATGGAGACCTCTCGGTTCCTAGTTCAAATCACCCTCGGCAGGCCGATCGGAGGTGGACCGGCGCAGCGTCTTCTCATGCAGCATGCCGAATCAATGACCGAGGCACTGTCCAAGATGGACGGAGAGACGCCGATCGATAAGGCCGTGGCATACGTGAAACTCACCGACCTGCGGATATGGACAGGGACCTACGCAAGTTGCCTGATTGATATGTTGCCTGACCGTTCCAGCTGCAACCCACAAGCAAGCCTCCTCACTGTCCGCGCCTCGCCGAACTTCGGCCTACGGTCGCCCGGCCTGTGCGCGGGGTGCAAGTGCTGCATCATCCTGCCAGAGCATAAGGACTTTTGGGAGGATCGCCTCCTGAAAAATCAGGCCATTGTCCAGATGGAGCGGACCAACTCTAGGGATCAGTATTCCAAGATTGCTATGAGCCGTGTTGTTCAGAGTCGAGCAGTGCTGAGGATGATATCCAACGCTACCGGGGACGCTTCCGATCGTTCCGGCGAAAGTTGACGACATTTGCTCCATCGTCTCTCTTGGTACTCTGCTTCTGAAGCCGGGACACTGCGAGTTGGAGAGATGCGTTGTGGATGTTGGTCTTGTAAAGCAGAGCCTTCAACCTTGCGTTCTCAGCCTTAACCCTGGCGAGCTCTTCAGCTACTGAGCCTCGCCTCTCCTCCTCAGCCAGCTCCTGAATTTTAAGCCAGACGTGCCCAAGTCGAGCGTGCCTTGATCCAAAGCTCCCTCTATTTACTCCTGCCTCTGCCGCGACCGCGGTAGGCGTGATGATCCGATGACCTGCGGCCATCTTTGCCTTCAGCAGTTCATTGGTCGGGCGTCGCTTCACCAGGCGGTCAAGAGCGGCCAATGCCTTATCCTCTACTGAGTTGGGTCTGCTCATTCTGCTGTCCGCTGACGCATCATTGGTAAGCAGATAGCCTACGCCACCTTCGCCGCCCAATCATCTAGGTGGGACAAGGAGAACCTTGAAATCAATCCTGATGCAGTCGCTGCCCGGCGAGACCCACGTTCTTCAGACCCAGATGTTCAGCAACGACTTTGGGACAAGGTCCATTGTGACCATTGCAATGATGAAGCGCCGCAAAGCTTCGTGCCTGATAGGGCGCAGAATGGTTAGGTTGAGGCTATGGGGTCGGGGTCAGCGTTGGGGTACTGGAGCAGATCACCAGCCCTTTCGCACCACGCGTGAGGGCTACATAGAGGTTCTGCACGCTCATGCTCTCCGGATAGAGGACCACGGCAATGTCTGCCTCGAGACCTTTCAGAAGGAGAGTGCTGCCGACTGCTCTGCGCGCAATGGGGCGGCTGAGGTGACGATTTCGCTCGCGGGCATGAAGTGCGGCTCCTAATAGATCTTGCTCTCCGTTGATAACGCTTCGCATGGCTGATCGACAGCAGTGCAGAATCTCGGGCCGATAGACCCGAGTGCCTGTCTGTTCGGCCAAAGCGTCCACCAGCCGCAAGGCGCGCGTCATGGTCCGCTCGGACTCAAAGGCGACTGCCTCAGCTTCTACAGGAGTTGGAGGTGTCCTGGCTCTCCCTCTACGAATGGTACCGACACGCGTCACTAGATTCGCCGTGCCGACGCCCGTCATCATGAGAGCGGAGAAGGTGGCCAAGTCTTGCAGCGCACTAGGAGCCTGAAGATTGAATTGCCTGGCGAAGTTGACGAGGTCTCGCATGTCCACGGCTTCTACCGCCATTGCCCCAGGCGTTTGGCTGGTGAGTTGGTGGCGGCCTTGAACATTCATGGACTCGCCAATTACCAGAACCGTTCCTTGGCTACCAGGCGCATTGGTCCGTGCCGCAGTCAATCTTTGCTGCACTTCACTACCGGCAACCAGCTGGATCCAACGAACGGATGACGGAGCCGTAGTTAGATCAATGGGTAAGCCGGCCGTAAGAGCATGCCTTTGGGATAGCAGCCACTGGCCCAGCTCTTCATTACCTGCAATTTGCCAGCGCCAAGGGGTTCGAAGGCTACCCGCTGCTGGGAAGGACGATTGAACGTCTTGTTCCCAGTGAACCAGCCGATTTCCGCCAAATCCGAAGATGGCCTGCAGAGGGTCACCGAGGACGCACGTGGGCAAAAGCGCAGCGAGGGTGGACACGATGGAGTGCTGAACGGTGCTGCAATCCTGATACTCGTCAACCAAAAGCCGGGCGTAAGTGGCTGCGATGGGTGCAGCGATATGCCCCGAGTCCAAGAGTTGCCGGAATGATTCACGGATCGCGGGGTAGTCGCTACCCGCGTTGTTGAGCTCCAAGAGTTGGGGATGATGGCCACTGCGCGCCGGGAACTTGGCGATGAGACGCATAGCGAATCCATCAATCGTCGACAGCCGATAGGCAGAGCTGGGCACCCCCGCGCGTTTCAAGCGTGTCCTCAACGCGGTGACGCCAGCATTTGTGTGAGTCAGAACAAGGATCGGTCTGTTCCCAGAGTGGGATGCCAGCGCCTCGGCAATCAGCTGGGTTTTGCCGCATCCTGCTGGGGCGGTGATCGATCCGCGTTGGATAGCTAGCAGATCGATTTCAGGCAGCACGGGTAAAGGCCCAGAGTTGGTCTACTACTGCCTTGAAGCTAGCGTCCGCGTTTGCGTAGCCCCGAGAGACGATATCCAGGACGATTGACTGGTAAGTCGTAAGCGACTTGAACCAGCTATTCTTTTTGATACGGGAGACTTCGCCAAGCAGTACGCGAATATCAGGCGGATAGGGTGAATTCGGCCTCAGCGCTTCGATGGACGCCAAAGTTGTTAGACCGTTCGATTTGGCAACCAGCTGTTGGTTCATAAGATCTTCGCCAACACGCTCTTTAGCCTTCAGGAGCAGGGCATCAATCGATGTGTCAGGAAGGCAGAGGAACAGCTCGTCCTCCAACGTCATTCCTGCCCGCCAAGTCACGAGGCTGCCGCCTGATTGAAGATATGCTTCTGCAACACCTGGAGCGGCAGGTTTGTCAGCGTCTATGAAGACGAGGACTCGGTAACCCAGATCCATAAGCGCAGTCGCTCGGGCAAAAGCGTTGTCCGGAGTGCCTCCGCCTGCATTGACGTATGCACCACCTAAAGCCAAGAAAGAGGATTCTTTGCTGGCTACCCCCCATAGATCGAGGCCACGCACAAACCCTACCTCGCTTGCTCCCTCGCACACAATCACAGACTTCGCCAGAAAGGCCTCCGGGTCAGTGCGCAGCGTGCTTTGAATCTCGTCGGTCGAGCCAGCGGAAATGACGACATGGCCAGCCGGTCGTGGCCGAACTACAAGCAGCTGCTCACCTGAAAGCTCACGAAGTGCCACAGGGGAGTGTGTTGTGAGAAACGCTTGGAGAGGCGGCGGCGTCTCCTTGGCTCCCAAGGAATCCAGCAGCCGCATGAGCCGATGGGGCTCTAACCCATATTCCACCTCATCCACCAAGGCAATCGGCGCTGACTCCGCCGCGGCCCGTTGAAGTCCCGTCACCAAGAGTCGAGAAGAACCCGTACCAAGGGACCGAAGGGGGATGCCTGCCTCGCTGTGAAGCGCGATGGCGCCTTCGCCGATGGAGACGGAGTGCGAGTCGAGTAAGGCCTGCGGCATCGATCCGACGTCAACTCCAAGGCTCTGGGCAGTTGTCCGGACGATTCCGAGTGTCTGACTCAGGTGGGGCGATGCTTGAGCGCCAAAGTTGGCGCGCGCCTGACGCGCTGCTAGAGCGAGCTGGGCTCCCAATTCTGCGCGCTCGTCTGTTAGCCGGTTGAGCACCGACCCGCGGCTCCAAGATAAGTTGGAGCTTGTAAAGCTGCCGATGCGTGCCGGAGCTAACACGATGCGTTCTTTCCAAGGCAGGCTTCGTTCCAAGCCTTGTTGAAGCGACCTATCGGAGATCAGCGTCCAGCTGGGCTCAAGGTCCGCCCCGACTTGAAGCAGCAGCGTAAGCACTGTCTCCAACCCCGCGGCGGGTTCGTCTTCTAGGGTGTCAAATACCGAATCGAATCCTCGCAAGAAGTCGCCATAGACATCAATGTCCATCAGCGATGCCGGCAGTTCCCCGAATGTCACGGCAATACGAATGGGCTCTGAGACATCGAGGTCAAAAAAGTCCATGTCGCCGAAGGAAATGCTTCGTCGAGCACCCAAGCACAGGTCGATGGCATCGAGGATGGTGGACTTGCCACTATCGCCAGGACCGATCAAACAGTTGATGCCCGGGGCGGGCGACCAGTCGAGCGCCTTGATGGATCGAAAGTTCCGAATGGCCAAATGGCGAATTCGAGGCATGGGGCGTCCTGTAAGAGGCTTGGTCAACGGTCCGTGTAGGACGCAGACTGACACCAACTCCTACTACGCCCCTGAGGCAATCCTAGCCCTAAAGCGTTCTGCCAGTCATTGGCTCATTGGTGGAACTTGGCGCCACGCCGAGCTGCTTCGCGAACTTCCCTAACCTGTAACGCGGCAACACTGAGAGAGCGGTTCCAGGTCGCTTCTTCCGTGGTCACCTGCCCGCTTGCAGGCGACGGAGGTCCGTTCATCGCCAACAGCGGACTTCCCTGAGCGAAGGAAATTGGTTCGCGAAGCTGAATAGGCTTGAGCTGGTGTCCGCCCGGCGCGCGGCGGTGCTAGGATTCGGCCATGGACATCGGTCGGACAACCTTAACCGTCGGCGTCGCCATAGTCGCGGTTTCTTGCGGCGGGTCCCAGGGGCGCTGGACTGCCTTTGTCTATCCGCCCGGCGCGTCCACTCAGGAAGTCCGTCACGCTGTTTATGGCGATTACGACACCTTCGAGCATTGCCAGGCGGCTGCAATAGCCGCCCTGAGAAATAGCCCTCCACTGCCAGGGGCGCAGGAAGTGGGATCTTACGAATGTGGGCGCGCGTGTCGATATGACGTCGACATGGACTTGTACGTCTGCGACCAAACTCGCAAGTAGGTAGCTCCGTGCTCGCCGCCCGCCTGGCGCCTTGGTCAGCCTGGCCAGCGTGTGTGAAGTTGATCGATGACAAACCGGTGACGGTGCGTGCCATCCACGTCTCGGTGTGCCAAGAGGTGCGGGTCGTCCTCAGCAAGATGTTCGTGCTTATGCGCTATCTCCTCTGGATCGTGCGCCGGCCATCTGCGCCACGCGGCGACCAAACCGAGTGTGGCCAGAATCCCCAAGGCGGCCAAGGCAACATGCAAGCCGTAGCGCGCACCAACCCACCCGGCGAGTGGATAGGCGATCAACCAGCAAACATGCGATAGGGAAAATTGGGCAGCGAAGAGGAATGGTAGATCGGCGGACTCAGCCGAACGCCGCAGCAGCCGCCCGCCGGGGGTAACCAAGCCGGCATACGCCATGCCCAGCAGCGTCCAGGCCGGAATGACCGCCGTCCACCCGGGATGTCCCTTCAGGGCAAACCAGACGCCAAGGAAGGTAACCAGGACAACTGACATGAACAGTCCTGCAGCCAACATTACTGTCCGGTCCGAAATGCGGTCGAGAACCTTCGGAAGAAGAAGTGCGACCAGCATGGACCCGCCTCCGAAGGCCGCCAGCGCCCATGCAACCTGCTCCTCCGCCCCGCCCAGAACGGTGCGGACCATAACCACCGTATTGACGAACACCATCGCGCCGCCGGCTGCGGCGCAGAGGTTCAACGCGAGCAGGCCCTGCAATCGCGGTGTGCGGAGGTAGATTCGCATTCCACGGATGGCTCGGGCATAGGGACCGTCCTTGGAAGAGACCGCAGCGAGGGCCGGGAAGGTGGTGGACGCGACGAGCAGCGCCGAGAGGATGAAACCTACCGAGGTACCAGCGAACAGCCCGTGGAAGCTAATGATCGTCAGCAGTGCGGCAGCAAGCGCCGGGCTCAGCAGGCTTTCAAGGTCATATGCCAATCGGGAAAGTGAGAGCGCACGGGTGTAATCACGCTCTTCTTGAAGAATTTCGGGGATGGTGGATTGAAACAGCGGCGTGAAACATGCCGATGCCGACTGCAGCACAGCGATGAGGACATACACCTGCCAGATCTCGGTGACGAAGGGCAGGCAGACCGCCACAACCGCACGAACCAGATCGAGTGCGATCAGCACCCGCTTGCGCAGCCGTGCAGGGACCAACGCTCCTGAAACGGGCGCCAAGGTCACGTACACGACCATCTTGATCGCCAGCGCGGTGCCCAACACCGCTCCGGCCTGGCTGCCAGCGAGGTCGTAGGCCAGGAGGGCAAGGGCGACAGTCGCCAAGCCGGTTCCGACCAGGGCGACTATCTGGGCACCAAACAGGCGCCGAAACGCCGGGTGACTCAGTACTTCGAGCATGGGATTGTCCTGGTAGCAACGTTCTGACGGCACCAACCCGTGTGCGCCCTTTTGCCCGGATTCAGGGCAGAGGCGGCAGACAGGCGGAGTGTACGCCCACCACTGTTCGGGTCGAGGTGACGACCCCGCCGGAATGGCAGGGTCGTTGGCTAAATCCGAGTGGATTTACTTCTTCTTCGGAGCTGCCTGTGCGTCGCAACGTTCCTTCAGCGCCTTGGTCTGGGCATCCTTGAGGTCCACCTTGTACTTCGAACGGTCGGCAAGCTGTTCGCAAGTCGTCGGCTTGGCCTTGGGAGCAGCCGGGGGAGCCGGATCGGCATGGAGGGCAGGATCATGAGCGGATGCCGTGGTGAAAAGGGACATGCTGAAAAGCAGGCCGGCAATTACTGCGCTATGAGTTTTCATGTTGTTTCTCCTCGGGTTGGGTCGGCGAAGTGCCGGGTGTTACGGCTGATAGATGTCGGCTTGGTAGCCCACAAGTTCGATGCTCACGGTCACCGGCGTGTCGCTTCGGTTCTGCCAGTACCACCCATGAGTTCCTTCAAATGGCGCGACGAAGGTGCCGTGCGCCTCCCGCTGCGCAGCTTCGACGGCGTAGCTGGTCCATGCACCCTTCACGTCGGGCCGCTCACCATGCATATCGACTGCTACATCACCGGTCGCCTTCCAGCTGAACAGAATTCCCGCGCCAGCAGCCATGTGGGATTTGACCTCTTTGCCTTTCCCCGGCTCCAGCGTGATCGTCATCGCGTCCTGGCGAAGCTCACCGTTGGTGAGCGATACCGCGGCTGGATCAAGCGATTGCCCCTTGTTCGCCCCGAACGCAGCCGCAGCCTTTTCCGCCAAGGTGGTCGCTGCGTCCGATGCTGTCGAGGACGTCGGCGTAGCCGGGTCTGCGGCGGTGCTTCCGCCGTCTGCCAGGGCAGTCAGGCCCAGCGCTCGGCCGATCCCGGTGGGATCAATGCCGTACTCCGCCGGCAGAACGGCCGTAACGAGAAGCGCGCCGGCAATGGCGGCAGCGACAAGGGTCGACTTCAGCAGGCGGCCAGTCGTGGGAAGTGGTTGATTGATAGTGATTGACATGATGGGTCTCGGTCAGAAATCAGGAAGCGAAGTAGCCGGTGAGCTGCATGCCGATGAGCACGAAGCCGGCCGTCATCAAGATGGTGTTCACGCCGTAGGCCTGGCGGTTGAAGGAAGGCAGCCGACGCCAGAAGCCCATCACGATCAAGATGCCGGCAAGCGCCAGAAGTTGGCCGAGCTCAACGCCCACGTTGAACGCAAGCATGTTGGGGACCAGCCCGTCCGGCGATAGCGAGAAGTCCTGAAGCTTCGTGGCCAGGCCGAAGCCGTGGAAGAAGCCGAAGACAAGGACTGCAATCTTGGTGTTGGGTTGCACGCCGAACCACCGCTTGAACGCGCCCATGTTGTCCAAGGCCTTGTAGACCACCGAGAGACCGATGATCGCGTCGACCAGATAGGCGTCGACATGAAAGCCGCCGAGCACGCCGAGCAGCAGCGTCGTGCTGTGGCCAATGGCGAACAAGGTGACGTAGATGCTCACGTCCCGCATGCGGTATAGGAAGAAGATCACCCCGAACAGAAATAGAAGGTGGTCGTATCCAGTCACCATGTGCTTGGCGCCAAGGTAGGTAAACGCGATCAGTTGCCTACCGGTGCTTTCTTCAAGGAAGGCCTGGTCTCCCTCGCTTACACCGTGCGCGAACGCCGCAAACGGCAGGAGGACTGCGGCAAGCATCGAAAGCCAAGCAAAGAGCTTGTTGGAAGAAGTCAAAGACAAGTTCCTTGTGCAGAAAGGGGACGGGTGGTTCATGAGGAGCGACTTTCCAGAACAGAATCTTCGCGGTGAACCAATCGATACAGCGCCGGCAGCACGAGAAGTGTCAGCAGCGTTGAAGAGATGATTCCGCCGATAACAACAGTGGCGAGCGGACGCTGAACTTCCGCGCCAGCACCGACGTTCAGGGCCATAGGAAGGAAGCCCAGACTCGCCACCAAGGCCGTCATCAGGACTGGCCGGAGGCGGGTAAGAGCACCTTCGGTGACAGCCTTGTGCAGGGGGACGCCTTCTTCCCGCAGGTTCTTGATGAAGCTGATCATTACCAGGCCATTGAGCACGGCAACGCCCGAAAGAGCGATGAAGCCCACACCTGCGGAGATGGACATGGGAATGTCGCGCAGCCACAGCGCCACCACGCCCCCGGTCAGTGCAAGCGGCACGCCACTGAATACGATCGCAGCGTCCTTCCCTGAGCCGAATGCCATGAACAACAATCCGAAGATCATCACCAGAACCACTGGCACGACGACGGACAGCCGCTTGCTTGCCGAGATCAACTGCTCAAACGTGCCGCCGTACTCGATCCAGTACCCTTCCGGCAGCTGGACCTCCTGTCCGACCTTGGTGCGCAACTCCTCGACAAAGGACCCTAAGTCGCGCCCGCGCACATTGCTTGTGATCACCACCCTGCGTTTACCATTCTCACGGCTGATCTGGTTCGGACCAGGCGCGATCTCGACCTTGGCCAACTGGCCCAGCGGCACGAAGCTGCGCTCTTGGCCTGTGCTCACCCCGGGCGCGACGGCCACAGGTAGTGACGCCAGTGTCCGGACGTCCTGGCGAAGGTTCTCCGACAGACGAACCACGATATCGAAGCGCCGATCGCCTTCGAACACCTGGCCGACCGATTCACCTCCCAGCGCCACCGAGATGGTCTTCTGCACGTCGTCAATGGCTACGCCGTATCGTGCAAGTGCATCCAGGTCCGGCGTGATCGTCATCAATGGCAGACCGGTGATCTGCTCAAGTTTCACGTCGGCCGCTCCCTGGATCTCACTGGCAACGTTCTCTACCTGGCTGCCGATGGTTGCCAGTTGCTCCAGGTCGTCGCCGTACAGCTTGACAGCAACCTCAGCCCGAACGCCCGCAATGAGCTCGTTCATCCGCATCTGCACCGGCTGGGTGAACTCATAGTTGTTGCCAGGAATGGCGCGAACCACTTTCTCGAGCTCGGCAACAAGCTGTGCCTTCGGCTTGCGCGGATCAGGCCATTGGTCCCGATCTTTGAGCATGATGAAGGTGTCGGCTACGGAGGGGGGCATGGGATCGGTGGCCACCTCGGCAGTGCCGATCTTTGCGACGACTTCATCTACCTCGGGGAACTGTTTGATCGCCGCTTCCAGCTGACGTTGCATGCCGATCGCCTGGGTCAAGCTGGTCCCTGGAATTCGAAGCGCATGCAAGGCGATATCGCCCTCATCCAGGTTCGGAATGAACTCGGTGCCGAGGCGACTTGCAAGCAGGCCCGCCAGGACGGTGAGCACCGCAGCAGAGGCCACCACTACCTTGCGTGCATTGACGGCACGCTCAAGCATCGGGCCATACACGTTGGTGACTCGGCGAATGGCTTTGGTTTCCTTCTCCGAAACCTTTCCCGTTACGAACTGAGCCACAGCGGCAGGTACGAATGTCAAGGACAGTGCCATGGCACCGGTAAGCGCGATGACCACGGTAAGCGCCATCGGGTGGAACATCTTCCCTTCCACGCCGGAGAGGGCAAAGATCGGGATGTAGACCGCCGCGATGATGAAAAGGCCGAACAGGCTTGGCTTGATCACCTCTGCACTGGCACTTGCCGCCAAGGAAAATCGTTCTTCCCGAGTCAACAAACGGCCCTGAAGGTGTTGCCGCTCGCCAAAGCGACGCAGGCAGTTCTCTACGATGATGACTGCCCCATCGACGATCAAGCCAAAATCCAGTGCGCCCAGGCTCATCAGATTCGCAGAGACGCGATTCTGGACCATGCCTGTGATCGTCAGCAGCATCGTCAATGGAATGACCGCCGCAGTGATCAGTGCCGCACGAAGATTGCCCAAAAGCAGGAAGAGCACCGCGATGACGAGCAAGGCGCCTTCGAGGAGGTTCTTCTTCACCGTCTCGATGGTCCGATCCACCAGTTCGGTTCTGTCATACACAGGATGCGCCCGAACGCCGTCAGGCAGCGTAGCGTCGATGTCCTTGAGCTTGGCCGCGGTTCGCTGAGCCACGTCCCGGCTGTTTTCGCCGATGAGCATGAACGCCGTACCAAGGACCACTTCGTTGCCATCCTTGGTTGCCGCGCCTGTACGAAGTTCGGTGCCTTCTACAACTTCTGCCAGATCGCCAACACGCAATGGCATGCCATCACGGTTAGCCACTACGATCTTGCGCAAACCCGCCATGTCGGCCACTTGGCCCGGCACGCGTACCAAGTACTGCTCACCGCTTTTCTCGATGTAGCCGGCACCCACGTTAGTGTTGCTGCGGGCCACGGCTTCGAGCACATCCTGCAGCGTCAGTCCGTATGCTTGGAGCTTCTTCGGGTCCGGCGTGATGTGAAACTGGCGAACATAGCCTCCGACGGTGTTGACCTCGGTTACGCCTTTCAAGTGGCGCATCTGCGGTCGGATCACCCAGTCCTGCAGCGTACGAAGCGCCATTGGTGTCCACGTCTCTTCAGCACCGGACTCCGCTTCCACGGTGTACATGAAGATCTCACCCAGGCCCGTCGCTACCGGTCCAAGGCTTGGCTTTAGTCCCACGGGCAATTGGGATCCCGCTTGCTGAAGTCTCTCTGCGACCTGCTGACGGGCGAAGTAGATATCTGTGCCATCTTCAAACACGACCGTGACCTGAGACAGGCCGTAGCGTGAGATGGAACGGGTGTATTCCAGCTTTGCCAACCCGGCCAACGCTGTTTCGACCGGGAAGGTGACCCGTTGCTCGGCCTCCAGCGGTGAGTAGCCCGGAGCTTCGGTGTTGATCTGCACCTGGACATTGGTAATGTCAGGAACGGCGTCGATGGGAAGCTTGCTGTAGTTCCAGATCCCAAGGCCTGAGAGGGCCAGGACCAGAAGGAGCACAAGCCATCTGTGCGCGATAGACGCGCGAATGATTCGCTCTAGCATGGTGCGTCCTTAGTGGTCGTGGCTTGCGCCGGACTTTTCGATGTCGGCACGAATCAGGTAGCTCTGCTCGGAAACGTACCGGGTTCCCGGCTTAAGCCCTTTCAGTACCTCCACGCGATCGCCATCGCGCCTACCCAGTTCAAGCATCCGCACCTCATAGCTGTTGCCCACTTGGGCGAATACCACGGTGAAGTCCCGAAAACGCTGCAGGCCCGATTCCTTTACTGTTAATGGAACCTCCGTTTCCGCGATGACGACTTCGGCGGATACGGCCATTCCTGGTCGCCACCTGCCCTCGCTGTTGGTAAGGGCCACACGTGCCACCACGGTCTGGCCAGCGCTGGCCAACGGAAGGATGCCCTGCAGCTTTCCCGTTGCTTCCAAACCGCCTGTTGCCGAGCGAATGGTCACCATCTGGCCTGGCGACAGTCGCTCGGCATCGCTTCCCAGCGCACGCAGGTCCACCCAGACCTCCGAAAGGTCGGCAATTTCAAACAGCGTGTTGTCGGCAGCGACATCGCCTACCGACGTGCTGCGCGCGAGTACGACTCCACTGAAAGGTGCCGTGACGGAGTAGGTCCGCATGCTGTCATTGCCCTCGACTGTGGCCAACGTCTGACCAGCCGAGACGCGTTGTCCCATCTCGACCGCCACACTGCGGACCACGCCAGGGAAGCGTGCCTTGACCGCAGCAAATCGGCCGGTGTCGACCGCGACGTTGCCCATGAGGGAAACGGTGTCCCGGATGGTCCCCGGTTCGGCGGACTCGACCACGACACCTGCGTCGGCAGCGGCTTTCGGATCTATCGTGGTGCGCCCTTCATAGGAGGCGTAAGACCAGGCGTAGTTCTTTCCACCCACCACCGCATCGGCTTTGACATCAAAGGAATGCGGCTCGACCACCTCCCCGCTGCCGACCAGGTAGTCCTTCTCTGGAATAAAGCTGAAGTTGTTGACTTCGCCGTCCAGACGCTTGAGTTGTATCGTCGCTTTGACTTCTCCAGGTGCCAGCGGTTTGTCGTTGCGATAGGCATACAGCCGGAAATGAGGCGGGGTATTGGTTTCGTAAACAGTTACTTCAAGGGCGAAGTCGCCGTCGCGAAGCATGCGACCGCGATGCGGCCCTCGCTCATAGTCGCCTGCGGTCGCAGCAGTGTCCTCTGGCTTTGCTCGTTGCGACGATTCGTTGCCACCGCACGCAGCCAGGGCAATTGGAAGCAGGATCAGGAATACGTATCGGTTCATGGGCGAATGTCCAAGGCAGAAGCGGTGAGGCGGTCGGCCTCGACCAGGAGACGGAGATAGCGCGCGGCGGCTTCGACTTCCCGTTCGCGAAGATCGAAGAGCCTTTGCTGAGCCTGGCTGAGTACCAGGAAGGAGAAGCGTCCTTCCTCAAAGCCCCTGCGGCTCTGATCAAAGGCCTGCTGGGCCTTTGGCAACTGACGCTGGCGCACTGACTCCACTTCCGATTGCGCTTGCTTGAGCTGTTGGTAGATGCCAAACAGCTCCTGACGCATTTCCAGCATCTGCGCCTGGCGCCGGTATTTGAGAGAGGTGAGTTCGTAGTCCGCTTCAGCCACGGAGAAGTCCGATCGCCGACGGCTCCCCAACGGGACGGAGACGGACATCACCAGGCCGCTGTCCTTGGTGGCTTCCAGTCGGCGGATGCCGAGGCCAACGCTGACATCCGGCTTGGCGCTAGCGCGGGCGATCTCCCTCCTTGCATCTATAACTCCGGCTTGAGCGTCCAAGGCGCGCTGTTGTGGTGTCGTGGCGAGGCGCCGGCTCAGATCATCAAAATCATCCAGAGGGGGAAGGACCGCGGTATCCCCTGCAACCGAGCCGAAATCCGGACTTGGCGCCCCCCACGTGGCAGCCAGCGACATTCGCGCGCTTTCCAGAGCCTGCAATGCCTGCTCCCGCTTCAGCTCGGCATCGAGCAGGGCGATCTCGGCGGATCTCAGGTCCGAGTCGGGATTGCGGGCGGCCGCGACCCAACGGGCCACTTCACGGCGCATGGCGCTGGCCATTTTGATGCGCTCTTCGGCGTGCTCGACATGCTCCTGGGCGGCCAGCACGTCGACGAAACGCCCTGCGGCCAAAGTTGCGATAGCGATACGGGTGACGTCCGCTTCGCTTCGGGCAGCGTCCACCTCGGCGCCGCCGAGCGCTTGGCGCGCAGCCCGCTTCCCACCCAGTTCTAGAACCTTGGAGATGCGGAAGGTGGATTCGGCGGCGTCTAGGCCGCTCAGGCCGCCTGAGCCAGCCACGTTTTCAAGCTCGCCGCCCAGCACGAGCGGCGTAGGCAATGCCTCCCGGCCCGCCCGGCTTCTGACAGCTTCCAGTCGAGCGGTGTCTGCCTGGACGCTGGGATGGGTGCCGAGGGCGCGGGCGACCACATCCTCCAAGCGCAGCACTTCAGCGGCATGGCCAGGCACGGCCACACCGTAGGCGCCGGCTATGGCGAGCGCCCACAAACTACGTAATTTCACGGAAAATCTCCGACGATGGTCATGACGACGCGCTGCCGGCCAACATTGGGTGGACAGCGCGCTCAGGCCGCTACAGCGCGGCAGGTGTCGTCAGACGATCGGAGGTCTGAATGGCGAGCCGCGATGACCAGAGGGCTCATCGACGGAGTGCAGGCCGGGCAGTAAAGATGCCGGCGGAACAGTTGCTAGGTTCAGATTCGAAGACACCAGCATGCCGGCAAAGCTCACATCGGCCTGGTGAAGGACGCTGTGCACGCCCGATGCATGCTTCGGATCTACGTTGTCGCCAGTTCCAGGACCGTGTGAGTGCCCGTGCTCTGCCGTTGCAGCGATGTCGTGCTCGGCAGTATGGAGCTCGCCCTGTTGGATCACGATCGGCCGAACAACGACGCTCAACAGCATCAGCACGAAAAGGCTGAACCGGATGAGTCGACGGTGGCGGGCCGAGAAGGCGGACATGAAAGGAAGAATAGAGGCAGTCAAGCTGAGTTGTCGAGAGCCCTGAGTTGGAGCCCCCCCTGATCCAGTTATGGCTTGGCGCTCGAGGGAGGGCGTCGCTTAAGCCCACTCCGATCAGATCGCATTGCCTCAGGTATCGCCGCGCCTGCTGCCGCTTCTGGCCGATAGCGGCCGCCCAGTAAGGATGGTGCCGGCCAGAGGCTGGAACTGGGCCTCACTGCTCTCTGGAACCGCGTCCTCCAGGCTCGTTCCAACGTCGAATGGGGCCTGGCCCCTCTCTCAGGCGTTGGGCGATTCTGCGCTGCTTATGGGATTCAGTAAGACCATATCCGTACCACTAGGCTCACCGTTGGACTTTCAGGTTAAAAGGGCGCAGCGTTCGCTTCTCGCCCAACAGGGCCATTGATTTCGGAGAGCGCAGGTGAGCAGAACAAGTAATTCTCATCCACTGCAGATTGCGACGCTGCCTATCGGCGTGAATGGCGGTGCGATCGGCGTTACCTTTGCACCGGGAAAATATCAGGACGTCGCAATGACGGGGTCTTGGGCCCGAGACTTGGATATCGATCTGGCGTCGATAGTCGCGTGGGGAGCACAGCATCTGATCACGTTGATTGAGCCGTGGGAGTTCGAAGAGCTACGAATTACCTCCTTGGCAGAGCGTGCCAAAGCGCATGGCTTGATGTGGCACGGCCTACCGATTAAGGATGGTGCGGCTCCTGATGCACGGCTGCTTCTGCCATGGCAATCCACAGGACCCCAGTTCGCAGCCGAGCTCTTGTCCGGAAGCAGGATCGTGGTGCACTGCAAAGGAGGCCTAGGGCGAGCGGGGACCGTGGCGTCGATGCTTCTCATTGACACGGGCTGCGCTCCAGACGGCATCGATGCGATCGCTAAGGTGCGCTCGGTGCGCCCTGGTGCAGTGGAGACTGCGGAGCAGGAAGAATTCATCCTGAATTGGCCTGCTCGCAGAGCCTCAAGTCTGGGGGTAGTCGCAATGCCCGGCTAACCTACCCTTTACCGCCTTGGGCTGGAATACAAGAGGACGGAACTCCGCAGGTAGTCTGTAGGGAAGCCGCCGTAGGGGACGCAGTGCTGAACACTTTTCCTCGAACACATATAGTGTTGGTGTTCCTACTGCTTCGCGCGCCCTTCGCATGCCTATCTGAACCTGTCGCCTGGCCTGGACTTCGAGACCAAGCTGTTCGCCAAGATCAATGCGCCTCAGCTGCTGCGCAAGGAACTGTCGAAACCCGGTTACGTGCCGCAGCCGATCGCGCTGGGCATCAACACCGATGCGTACCAGCCGATCGAGCGCAAGTTCAAACTGACCCGCCAGCTGATCGAAGTGATGCTGGAAACCAGGCATCCGTTCTCGCTGATCACCAAGAACGCACTGGTCGAGCGCGACATTGATCTGCTCGCGCCGCTGGCGGCGGAGAACCTGGTCAGTGTGCATTTCTCGGTGACCTCGCTGGACCCGCATCTTTCCGCGAAGCTGGAACCGCGCGCATCAGCACCTCATGCACGGTTGCGCGCGATGAAGCGTCTGCATGACGCGGGTATCCCGGTGGGCGTGATGGTGGCGCCGGTGATTCCGTGGATCAACGACAGCGAACTTGAAGCGGTGCTGGAGGCTGCGCACGATGCCGGCGCCAGTACCGCGGGCTACGTGCTGCTGCGCCTGCCGCTGGAAGTGGCGCCGCTGTTCCGCGACTGGCTCGATACCCATCATCCCGATCGCGCCGCGCACGTGATGAGTACCATCCAGCAGCTGCGTGGTGGCAAGGACTACGACAGCCAGTTCGGCACCCGCATGCGCGGCCAGGGTGTGTAGCCCGATCTGCTGAACAACCGCTTCAAGCTGGCGCGCAAGCGGTTGGGATTCAATGCGCAGAACAGCCATTGGCCGAAGCTGGATTGCAGCCGGTTCCAGAAGCCGCTGCCGCCGAAGAAGGATTCGCCGCAGGGGTCGTTGTTCTGAGGCCATCAGTCGAGCATGGCTCGACTCTACATCAAGGCCGACGAGCAGCTCGGGATCACCCGCCAAACAACTTCTGCGCACTCTGGAACAGGATCCAGCTGGTGGCGATGAACTTGTCGCCACCCTGTGGCCGATTGCCGCGATGGGTGTGGGTGAACGCCGTCGGCGCAATCAGCAGGCTACCGGTGCGTGGCGCGATCTTCCGCCCCTGGAACAGGAACTCGGTTTCGCCTTCGTCGAAGTCGTCATTGAGGTACAGCGTCCACAGCACGTGCCGGTGCAGGGTCTCGGCCTGCGCATCCTTCGGGTACAGCTCGCAGTGCCAGTACGGGTAGCCACCCTCGCCCGCGGCATACCACTGCAGGTTGATCGCGCCCGGACGCAGGCAGGTGCGGGCCAGGTCGGCCAGCTGCTGTTGCGGCATGTCGGGGAAGTCCTCGGCAGACAGGCGTCGCGGTTGGCCATTGCTGTCCTGGATCTGCAACATCAGCGGGGCAATCAACGCCTGTGGATAACGGCGTAGATAAGTCAGCAGGCCGTTGAACACCGCAATCTGCAGCTGCTGATCAACATCCTGCCAGCCGTCCAGGCCACTGATGCGCAGATCCTTGCTGTGCTTGAGTTCCGGGAACACGCCACTGCCCACCGCACCGGGCAGCAGGCCACGCGTGGCACGCATGCGCTCGACGATGGCCGCGCAGACCTCACTGGGGACGGCGTTGTGGATGACCTCGATGAAATCGACCGGGCCCTGCTCGTGCATGCGTGCATTCCTTCGGCGGCAACGGCTTGATGGTGCCGTTTGCCGCCCGCGGTGTCACCCTGCGGTCATGTCATCGAACTGCCATGACCGCCGTCAGGCGTTGAGCCGTCAGCCCTTCGCTTCGTCGTGCGCGTGGTGGTAACGCACCGCTTCGGCCACTTCCTCGCGCGAACCCAGGAACACCGGCACGCGCTGGTGCAGCTGGTCGGGCTGGATGTCGAGGATGCGCTCGCGGCCGGTCCAGGCGGCGCCGCCGGCCTGTTCGACCAGCAGGCCCATCGGGTTGGCTTCGTACATCAGGCGCAGCTTGCCGGCCTTGGACGGATCCTTCTTGTCCCACGGGTAGATGAAGATGCCGCCGCGGGTCAGGATGCGATGCACGTCGGCCACCATGCTGGCGATCCAGCGCATGTTGAAGTTCTTGCCGCGCGCGCCTTCCTTGCCGGCCAGCAGATCACTGACGTAGGCCTGCATCGGCGCCTCCCAGTGACGCTGGTTGGACATGTTGATGGCGAATTCCTGGGTGGTCGCCGGAATCTGCATGTTCTCGGTGGTCAGCACGAACTCGCCCTTCTCGCGGTCCAGAGTGAAGGCGTGCGTGCCGTGGCCGACGGTCAGCACCAGCTGGGTGCTGGGCCCGTAGATGCAGTAGCCAGCGGCGATCTGCTTGCTGCCCGGCTGCAGGAAGGCGTCATCGCCCGGCAGCTCGACGTTGGTCGGGCAGCGCAGCACCGAGAAGATGGTGCCGACGGAGACGTTGACGTCGATGTTGGAGCTGCCATCGAGGGGATCGAACAGCAGCAGGAAATCACCGCGCGGATAGATGTCCGGCACCGGCTGGCTGTGGTCCATTTCCTCCGAGGCGCAGGCGGCAAGGTGGCCGCCCCAGGCATTGGCTTCGAGCAGGATCTCGTTGCTGATGACGTCCAGCTTCTTCTGCGCTTCGCCCTGCACGTTGCCGGTACCGGCGTCGCCGAGCACGCCACCGAGGGCGCCCTTGCTGACGGCGATGGAGATGCTGGTGCAGGCGCGGGCGACGACCGCGATCAGCTGGCGCAGGTCGGCATTGATGCGGCCGGCGTGCTGTTCCTGGATCAGGAAGCGGGTCAACGAAGTACGGGACATGGTCGGGCAGGTCTCGGCAGCGGGAAAACGCCTATTGTCGCCCGTCTGGCGGGGGCGTGCGTGAGCGCGGGAAGGCGTAACCGTTTCCAGATGCGTTGCGCTGGTGGCGCCTTCCTTCTGTAGAGCCGAGCCCGCGCTCGGCTGCTCTTCGTCCTTCATGCCGCACAAGCCGAGCGTAGCCCGGCTCCACAGAGACCTGGGCGCAAAAAAACAAAGGCGCCTTTCGGCGCCTTTGTTCAAACCACTGCAGCCTTGCTTCAGCCCTTGGCGACGGTGGCCACGGCCTTGGCGACGTATTCCAGGTTGTTCTGGTTCAGCGCGGCCACGCAGATGCGGCCGGTGCCGACGGCGTAGATGCCGAACTCGTCGCGCAGACGTTCGACCTGCTCACGGCTCAGGCCCGAGTAGGAGAACATGCCGGCCTGTTCGTTGATGAAGCCGAACTGCGGCGCACCGGCAGCGGCCAGCTTCTCGACCAGGCCCTGGCGCAGGGCGTGGATGCGCTCGCGCATCTCGGTCAGCTCCTGCTCCCACATCGCGCGCAGTTCCGGATTGGTCAGCACGCCGGCCACCAGCGCAGCACCGTGGGTGGACGGGCTGGAGTAGATGGTGCGGATCACGCGCTTGACCTGCGACTGCACGGCCTTGGCGTCAGCAGCGGTCGGCGCCACCATCGACAGCGCACCCACGCGCTCGCCATACAGCGAGAACGACTTGGAGTACGAGTTGGCGACGATGAAGCTGTCGATGCCGGCTTCGGCGATGATGCGCACGGCGGCGCCATCCTGCTCGATGCCCTTGTCGAAGCCCTGGTAGGCCATGTCGATGAAGGGGAACAGCTGCTTGTCCTTCAGCAGCTGCGCGACCTGCTTCCACTGGCTGACCGTGAGGTCGGCACCGGTGGGGTTGTGGCAGCAGGCGTGCAGCAGCACCACGGTGCCGGCTTCCAGCTTGCCCAGGTCGGCCAGCAGGCCGTCGAAGTTGACGCCGTGGGTGGTCGGGTCGAAGTAGGTGTAATCCACCACCTCGAAGCCGGCCGCGCTGAACACGGCGCGGTGGTTTTCCCAGCTGGGGTTGCTCAGCGCAACGGTGGCGTGCGGCAGCAGCTTCTTCAGCACGTCGGCGCCGACGCGCAGCGCACCGCTGCCACCGACGGTCTGTGCGGTGGTGACGCGGCCGGCGGCCAGCAGCGGCGAGTCCTTGCCGAACACCAGCTCTCGCGTGGCCTGCGTGTATGCCGGCAGGCCATCGATCGGCAGGTAGCCGCGCGGTTTGGCGTCAGCGGCAAGCTGCTGCTCGATCTGCTTGACGGCGCGCAGCAGCGGGATGCGGCCGCTCTCGTCGTAGTAGATGCCCACACCCAGGTTGACCTTGGTCGGGCGGCTGTCGGCGTTGTACGCCTCGGTCAGGCCCAGGATCGGGTCGCCTGGGACCAGTTCCACGTTTGCAAAGAAGGACACGGCGGTACTCGTTCGGTAGACGGAAAGGGGGAGGAAGTGCGCTACGCGGTCTGCGGCCTTGCAGCCGGAAACAGCCCATCGTAACAAAGCCTGCCGGGGCTGGCCGCCGCCATCGTCATCCGTGGCCCCGTACCATGGCGTGCGTTGCCGCCTGATCCATCAACCTGAATCATGAATCCCGCCGCACGCCGCCATTGCCTGCCGCTCGCTGCCCTGCTGTTGTCGCCTTGGGCGGCGCTGGCCGAGTCCGCGCCGACCGCCCTGCCCAGCGTGCAGGTGCAGGCCGCACGCGTGCCCGGCATCGACCCGTTCGCGCTGCCGGCCAGCCAGGACACGGTCTGGATCGACGCCGCCCGTCCCGGCGCCGGCGCACAGCTGTCCGAGGCGCTGGCCGGGGTCCCGGGCCTGGTCGCCCGCGACCGCCAGAACTTCGCGCAGGACACCCAGCTGTCGATCCGTGGCTTTGGTGCGCGCTCGACCTTCGGTGTGCGTGGGGTGCGGGTGTTGATCGACGGGGTGCCGGCCACCATGCCCGATGGCCAGGGCCAGCTGTCACACGCCAGCCTGTTGGGCGCCGAACGCGTCGAGGTGCTGCGCGGGCCGTTCTCGGCGCTGTACGGCAACTCCTCCGGTGGCGTGCTGCAGGTCTGGAGCGCGCAGGGCCAGGCCGGCGACCCGTGGCGGTTGCGGCTCAACGCTGGCGCCGACAACACGCTCAGCGTCGGCGCGCAACTGAAGGGTGCCGGCCGTGTTCTGGATTACAACATCGCCGCCAATCACTTCCGCACCGATGGCTGGCGCGACCACAGCCGTGCCCGCCGCGAATCGCTCACTGCGCGTATCGGTGGCGATCTCGGCGGGGGGCGGCTGGAGCTGCTGCTCAATGCCTTCGATGCCCCCGATGCGCAGGACCCGCTGGGCCTGAGCCGTGCCCAGGTGACGGCCGATCCGCGCCAGGCCACCGCCGTGGCGCACCAGTACAACACCCGTAAATCGGTGCGCCAGCAGCAGGCCGGCCTGCGCTGGACCCGTGAAACCAGGGCGCAGCGTTGGCAGCTGATGGGCTATGCCGGCCAGCGCGCGGTACGCCAGTACCTGCCGATCCCGCCGGCAGCTCAGACCAACAGCCCGTTGCATGCCGGCGGGGTGATCGACCTGGAGGGCGGCTATGGCGGGCTGGACGCGCGCTGGGGCTGGCACGGCGACCTCGCCGGCCGGCCGCTGGATCTGGTGGCCGGGCTCAGCGCCGACCGCCAGCGCCAGCATCGCACCGGCTACGAGAACTTCATCGGCAGCGCTCTCGGCGTGCGTGGGCGGCTGCGCAGAGACCAGATCGACACCGTGCAGAACGTCGATCAGTTCGCCCAGGCGTGGTGGCAGTGGAGTCCACGCTGGTCATTGCTGGCTGGCGTGCGTCGCAGCGCCGTGCGCTTCGAATCCGACGATCGCTACATCACCGCCCGCAACCCGGACGACAGCGGCCACCGCCGCTACCAGGCCACCACGCCGGTGGCCGGGATCAGCTTCGCGGCCAGCCCGCAGTGGCGGCTGCACGCGGCGGTGGGCCGTGGCTTCGAGACGCCCACCTTCAACGAGCTGGGGTATCGCGCCGACGGGCAGGCGGGACTGGCGCTGGATCTGGCGGCGGCGCGCAGCCGCAGCCTGGAGGTGGGCAGCAAATGGCATGCACAGGATGGAACCCAGCTCGATATCAGCCTGTTCCGCGCAGATACCGACGATGAGTTGGCAGTTGCCAGCAACATCGGCGGACGCAGCACCTATCGCAACATCGGCCGCACCCGCCGCCAGGGTGTGGAACTGCGCTACCGGCAGCCGTTGGCAGAACAGTTGGAACTGCAGGTGGCCTGGACCTGGCTGCAGGCGCAGGTGCGTGCGCCGTACCAGACCTCGAACACCTGGGTCTCCGCCGGCAGCCGCCTGCCCGGGGTACCGCGCCAGCAGGCGTTTGCCCGGCTGCAGTGGACGCCGGCCGACTGGCAGTGGGCGCTGGAGGCCGCCGCCAGCAGCGACACCGTGGTCAACGACGTGGCCACCGAGCGGGCGCCGGGCTACGCGTTGCTGAACCTGGAAGGTGGCCGTCGCTGGACACTGCCAGGTGGCGAGCTGCGCGCCTTCGCCCGGCTGGAGAACGTGCTGGACCAGGCCTACATCGGCTCGGTGATCGTCAATGACGGCAACGGGCGCTTCTACGAACCGGGGCCCAGCCGCCGGGCCAGCGTGGGCCTGCAATGGTCCTGGCGTTGAGTGGGTAGTGGC
>NZ_JAVFVN010000354.1:0-368 GCF_030910085.1 Stenotrophomonas maltophilia group sp. RNC7
CCGTTGTCGCCTTGAGTGCCACATCGGTGAGAAAGGACTGGGAGAACGCGAGGCACCAGCATCGCAAGGCGCAACTGATCTACTCCGTGCGAGGCATCCTCAACTGCGAAATTGAAGACGGCGTCTGGATCGTGCCGCCACAGTGCGCCATCTGGATACCGGGAGATTTACCCCATGCGGCGCGCGGGGCCGGTGAAACGGAATGCTATTGCCTGTTTGTCGAGCCGGACGCCACACCGGATCTTCCCAAAGACTGTTGCACGATTTCGGTATCGCCACTGCTGCGCGAATTGCTGCTGCGGGCGGCCGGTTTTCCTGAGTTATATCCGCTGGGGGGACGGGAAGACCGGTTGATTGCCGCGTTGCTC
>NZ_JAVFVN010000359.1:0-703 GCF_030910085.1 Stenotrophomonas maltophilia group sp. RNC7
GATAAAGTTAAAGAAGTAATAAAACCATACACTAATGGAGAAAAGTCATTAATTCGATTTGGTCTGCAGTGTTTTAATGAAAATATGGATAATATAACGTTACCGGAAGTTTTAGAGTCTTTAGATGAGAAAAATAGAGAAATTGTGAAACAAGCCTTAAGGATAAGATACAATATTTAAATACCTAAGAATTGAAATTCAATAGAAGATTTATTATAATTACTTAGTGTTGTGTTATAGGGGTATAACGTGCGACATTTAATTCATAAAATCGGATTCACTTATATGAGAGGTAAGAGTCTTCCTTAATGGAAGGCTCTTATTTTAGTTATATACTTACTTTTAGTTAGTTTACATAAGAAATCTTATCGGCAGTTGTGAAGTTTGAATGAAATTTGTCTCAAAATAACTAGTTATCTAATCTTATTGAGACAAAAAATGAAATTGTTACTTTTAAAACTTTCTCATCTATTAGTATCAGCAGTATCGTTTCAATTCAGGATTATCTATACGTTTACCTTGATGTCATTTTTTATAAAGCTCTATTTCATAAGGTTTATTTTGTTTACGTGTTCATATATAAATTTAGAAAAAAATCTTGTATCTCAAAACAAAGAGTATTCTTAGTTTTTGAGATACAAGAAGAAAATAATTTGTTAGAGTCTTCCCTTTCCTGCGAATTACCTATAATTTCCCATGATTG
>NZ_JAVFVN010000382.1:0-406 GCF_030910085.1 Stenotrophomonas maltophilia group sp. RNC7
TTCATCTGTTAATAATGTAATTCCTAAATTTTTAATTATATTATTATCTTCTATCATTTCTTCGATCTCTAATATAGATGGTACTATTTCTTTGTTATATAAAATGCAACACTCATCTTCAAAATCCTTGTCCCAAGGTAATGTTTGGATGCTTTCAGCATATTCAATTGTTTTTCCTCGAAATCTTAATAATGGTCTTTCTAATTCTTTTCTAATATCTAAAATTTCATCTACTTCTGCAAATTCAAAAGATGGTAACTTAAAAAGTAATTTATCAGTCAATCCTGCATGTATAGCTTTATATTTATCCATATCACTTATATTGACAATGCCTTCACTTATAGCCGATCCCATTAAGTTATTTGCATATTCATCAAACAAAGGATAACTATTTGAAATCGATTTT
>NZ_JAVFVN010000415.1:0-322 GCF_030910085.1 Stenotrophomonas maltophilia group sp. RNC7
TCGTTGGTTCGAGTCCAACTCCCGCCTCGTCGGCGGGATAGCTTAGATGCTGACAATGCGCACACAAACGCAAAGGCAGTTCGCCGGTCTGGCTAAGGGCGTTCATCGTGGATATCGTCCCGTACCGTTCGGCCATGGTGCCGCCGCTGGAGAAGGATACGCATTATATTTACGGGCGGAGCGATCAGGTGCTGGCGTATATCGCCTGGACCGTGCAGCGCTGCGCGCCGCTTATCGAGCGGGCAGGAAGCGCTGCGGCCGGGGGAAGAGACCGGAAGCGGGATGACGCCGGCATAAGACCATACTTGATAAAAGAGGAGGG
>NZ_JAVFVN010000467.1:0-421 GCF_030910085.1 Stenotrophomonas maltophilia group sp. RNC7
AAGAAGAGTTCAGTTCGCTTATTCGCGCAAACGCTCTCAAGAAATACGAAGCGTTGCATGGGGAGCCTCCAGGAGGAGAGAAAATGCTGACCCTGACACCCCTTCATCGGGAACGAGTAAAACCCAAAACAACAAAATTCAAATCTACAATAATCAAAGGCTGGATGGGGGAGTTTGTTCTGGATGGCGACCTTGAACTCATTCAGTTGACCTATGACGTGGGGCTCGGGGCCAAAAATTCGAACGGTCACGGGCTGTTTGAAATTGTGCGTCATTTATAAGGGGGGATAGACGTGAACTTGCCGCAATTGACGGCTCAACTTGGGGCGATGGAACGGGAAGGCCAAGACCCCCTTCACACGCTTGTCAAGCCGTTGAAATTGAAGAAGAAGGATAAGGAATCGTACTATGCAGTATACTT
>NZ_JAVFVN010000337.1:0-648 GCF_030910085.1 Stenotrophomonas maltophilia group sp. RNC7
GGAGAGTAGAGATATAACTGTTGAAATGTGTGGCCGCGGATCTGAGAGCCTCAGATTCTGTTAGGTCGACGCCGTAGTGGCTGGAGAATGTGTCGCCAGTAGCGATATCTATTTCGTGAATGCGCTCTCCAAATGTGACGATTTCCTTTTCGATTAACGTGCCGAGTGCTTCTGCCTGTCGGTTTAGATGATCGCGGATCAGCGCCGCTCGCCCTTCTGCCGAACCGGCGTTGCGTATCAAGTCGTAGAAATAGGCGAAGACCCGCGCCTTCGAGAGGGTGCGGTCCTCTGCTCTCACCCCGTTACAACTGATCTCATGTCTGATTTTTGCCGATAGCAGTCGTGACGGAGATGGTTGCCAGGCCATTAAAGCGAGTTCGAGCTCTGCAAGCAGGTCCTGATGGTCTTTCTCGACGAATGTAATGAAACCGCGCCCAGTCCGCAGCCACAGCCTTTCTTCTTCTTGCGTCCACATAAGGCCTTCAAAGGCTTCCGCCGCGAAATCATCTTTCCGTGTCTTTTCGAACGTCGCGATGGCCCAGAACGCAAACGCCTTCCTATTGCGTCCCTCCAGACCCATACTCTTTGCCCAATCATGAAGCCTTGAGAGAATACCCTTGCCACTCATATAGAGCTTCAGTTGCTCTC
>NZ_JAVFVN010000512.1:0-5738 GCF_030910085.1 Stenotrophomonas maltophilia group sp. RNC7
GGACAATCATCCTTCCTGCAGGCGCCTTCACAAGATACCTGCGCATACTTTCAAAGATCCGGGGAAGTGGCCTCAGCGCCGTTCCCGTGTGCTGCGAAGTTTCCTTCGTAGCGAGCCGCCCATTATAGCCGGCTTTTCCGCCTCGTCAACACCTTTTTTCAAGGCCGTCTCACCGGAGTGGACGTTGTTGCCGATGCTGCTTCGTCGTTGGGCCCGAGGGCCTTTCGTCGTTGCGAGCCGCCTATTATGGCAGGCCTTTCAGCTTTGTCAACAACTTGTTTGAGGAACTTCAAGCTCTTCGTGAAGTTGTTGCTGCAAGTCCAAGTAAAACCAGGTGCCTGCAAAAAAAGGAAAACCCCGCTGCGCAAGCAGCGGGGTTCTCGGGTGTAAACCCTGGCGATGACCTACTCTCGCATGGCTTGAGCCACACTACCATCGGCGCAGCTGCGTTTCACTTCCGAGTTCGGGATGGGATCGGGTGGTTCCACAGCGCTAATTTCACCAGGGAGGCTTTTGGAGTGTCGCACTCGTCCCTGTGGGACAAGGCGCCAGCCTCGCATAGTTCTTGTGACGTAGCGTGCACTTGGATGCTCTTACGACGTTGTCGTAAAGCCAAGGCAACTTGAGGTTATATGGTCAAGCCGCACGGATCATTAGTATCAGTTAGCTCAATACATTGCTGTACTTACACACCTGACCTATCAACCACGTAGTCTACATGGTTCCTTCAGGGGGCTTGTGCCCCGGGAGATCTCATCTTGAGGCGCGCTTCCCGCTTAGATGCTTTCAGCGGTTATCGCTTCCGAACATAGCTACCCGGCAATGCCACTGGCGTGACAACCGGAACACCAGAGGTTCGTCCACTCCGGTCCTCTCGTACTAGGAGCAGCCCCTCTCAAATCTCCAACGCCCATGGCAGATAGGGACCGAACTGTCTCACGACGTTCTGAACCCAGCTCGCGTACCACTTTAAATGGCGAACAGCCATACCCTTGGGACCGACTACAGCCCCAGGATGTGATGAGCCGACATCGAGGTGCCAAACACCGCCGTCGATATGAACTCTTGGGCGGTATCAGCCTGTTATCCCCGGAGTACCTTTTATCCGTTGAGCGATGGCCCTTCCATACAGAACCACCGGATCACTAAGTCCTAGTTTCCTACCTGCTTGATCCGTCGATCTTGCAGTCAAGCACGCTTATGCCTTTGCACACAGTGCGCGATGTCCGACCGCGCTGAGCGTACCTTCGAGCTCCTCCGTTACTCTTTAGGAGGAGACCGCCCCAGTCAAACTACCCACCATACACGGTCCCCGACCCAGATAATGGGCCCAGGTTAGAACGTCAAGCACGACAGGGTGGTATTTCAAGGATGGCTCCACCACAGCTAGCGCCATGGTTTCATAGCCTCCCACCTATCCTACACAGACGAACTCAACGTTCAGTGTAAAGCTATAGTAAAGGTTCACGGGGTCTTTCCGTCTTGCCACGGGAACGCTGCATCTTCACAGCGATTTCAATTTCACTGAGTCTCGGGTGGAGACAGCGCCGCTGTCGTTACGCCATTCGTGCAGGTCGGAACTTACCCGACAAGGAATTTCGCTACCTTAGGACCGTTATAGTTACGGCCGCCGTTTACTGGGGCTTCGATCAAGAGCTTCGCCTTGCGGCTGACCCCATCAATTAACCTTCCAGCACCGGGCAGGCGTCACACCCTATACGTCCACTTTCGTGTTTGCAGAGTGCTGTGTTTTTGATAAACAGTCGCAGCGGCCTGGTTACTGCGACCCTCTTCAGCTATAGCTCGCACGAGCCACCAAAAAGGGTGCACCTTCTCCCGAAGTTACGGTGCCATGTTGCCTAGTTCCTTCACCCGAGTTCTCTCAAGCGCCTGAGAATTCTCATCCTACCCACCTGTGTCGGTTTACGGTACGGTCTGCGTAAGCTGAAGCTTAGGAGCTTTTCCTGGAAGCGTGGTATCAGTGACTTTGCCATAAAGGCTCGTCTCGGTGCTCGGTCTTAGAGGATCCCGGATTTGCCAAAGATCCAAACCTACCGCCTTTCCCCAGGACAACCAACGCCTGGTACACCTAACCTTCTCCGTCCCTCCATCGCACTTACGCGAGGTGCAGGAATATTAACCTGCTTCCCATCGACTACGACTTTCGTCCTCGCCTTAGGGGCCGACTCACCCTGCGCCGATTAACGTTGCGCAAGGAAACCTTGGGCTTTCGGCGTGCGGGTTTTTCACCCGCATTATCGTTACTCATGTCAGCATTCGCACTTCCGATACCTCCAGCAGACTTCTCAATCCACCTTCAACGGCTTACGGAACGCTCCTCTACCGCGCATAACAAAGTTATGCACCCCAAGCTTCGGTTCTGTGCTTAGCCCCGTTAAATCTTCCCCGCAGACCGACTCGACCAGTGAGCTATTACGCTTTCTTTAAAGGGTGGCTGCTTCTAAGCCAACCTCCTGGCTGTCTGTGCCTTTCCACATGGTTTTCCACTTAGCACAAAATTTGGGACCTTAGCTGTGGGTCTGGGTTGTTTCCCTTTTCACGACGGACGTTAGCACCCGCCGTGTGTCTCCCATACAGTCCGTCTCGGTATTCGGAGTTTGCAATGGTTTGGTAAGTCGCGATGACCCCCTAGCCATAACAGTGCTCTACCCCCGAGAGGATACATATGAGGCGCTACCTAAATAGCTTTCGAGGAGAACCAGCTATCTCCGGGTTCGATTAGCTTTTCACTCCTAATCACACCTCATCCCCTACCTTTGCAACGGGAGTGGGTTCGGGCCTCCAGTGCGTGTTACCGCACCTTCACCCTGGGCATGACTAGATCACCCGGTTTCGGGTCTACTGCCCGCGACTATGCGCCCTTATCAGACTCGGTTTCCCTTCGCCTCCCCTATACGGTTAAGCTTGCCACGAACAGTAAGTCGCTGACCCATTATACAAAAGGTACGCAGTCACTCCTTGCGGAGCTCCTACTGCTTGTACGCACACGGTTTCAGGTTCTATTTCACTCCCCTCTCCGGGGTTCTTTTCGCCTTTCCCTCACGGTACTGGTTCACTATCGGTCGGTCAGTAGTATTTAGCCTTGGAGGATGGTCCCCCCATGTTCAGACAGGGTTTCACGTGCCCCGCCCTACTCGTCTTCACTGAAATGGCCCTTTCAGATACAGGGCTATCACCTTCTATGGCCGCTCTTTCCAGAGCGTTTTCCTAGAACCAAATCAGCTTAAGGGCTAGTCCGCGTTCGCTCGTCGCTACTTACGGAATCTCGGTTGATTTCTTTTCCTCTGGTTACTTAGATATTTCAGTTCACCAGGTTCGCTTCCAGCAGCTATGTATTCACTGCAGGATACCCGCAAGCGGGTGGGTTTCCCCATTCGGACATTACCGGATCAAAGCTTGTTGCCAGCTCCCCGATACTTTTCGCAGGCTGCCACGTCCTTCATCGCCTCTGACCGCCAAGGCATCCACCGTGTGCGCTTATTCGCTTGACCATATAACCGCAAGTTGCCTTGGGTTACATATGACCCGGGGGTACAAAGCCCGGATACGAATATAACGACTCAATCAATAAAGAGACTTATGTCTCTCGCCTTAGCCTCACGACACGTCTGATAGAACATCTCAAACGCTCGCTACGTCACAAGTTTTAAAAGAACACGTACCAGCCACAGTGCTGATGCGTATAAAGATCGAATGTATGCGTCATTCAGAGAATGGTGGGTCTGGGAGGACTCGAACCACCGACCTCACCCTTATCAGGGGTGCGCTCTAACCACCTGAGCTACAGACCCGGAGCTTGTTTCTTAATCTCCCTGGTGGAGCCTGTCGGGATCGAACCGACGACCCCCTGCTTGCAAAGCAGGTGCTCTCCCAGCTGAGCTAAGGCCCCAGAAAGGGACATCTCACACCGGCCTGGCCGATGTAAATCTCTGAATGCAGGTACTTTGTGAAGACGCCCGACAGGACGATGCTGTCTTTGCTCAAAAGGAGGTGATCCAGCCGCACCTTCCGATACGGCTACCTTGTTACGACTTCACCCCAGTCATCGGCCACACCGTGGCAAGCGCCCTCCCGAAGGTTAAGCTACCTGCTTCTGGTGCAACAAACTCCCATGGTGTGACGGGCGGTGTGTACAAGGCCCGGGAACGTATTCACCGCAGCAATGCTGATCTGCGATTACTAGCGATTCCGACTTCATGGAGTCGAGTTGCAGACTCCAATCCGGACTGAGATAGGGTTTCTGGGATTGGCTTACCGTCGCCGGCTTGCAGCCCTCTGTCCCTACCATTGTAGTACGTGTGTAGCCCTGGCCGTAAGGGCCATGATGACTTGACGTCATCCCCACCTTCCTCCGGTTTGTCACCGGCGGTCTCCTTAGAGTTCCCACCATTACGTGCTGGCAACTAAGGACAAGGGTTGCGCTCGTTGCGGGACTTAACCCAACATCTCACGACACGAGCTGACGACAGCCATGCAGCACCTGTGTTCGAGTTCCCGAAGGCACCCATCCATCTCTGGAAAGTTCTCGACATGTCAAGGCCAGGTAAGGTTCTTCGCGTTGCATCGAATTAAACCACATACTCCACCGCTTGTGCGGGCCCCCGTCAATTCCTTTGAGTTTCAGTCTTGCGACCGTACTCCCCAGGCGGCGAACTTAACGCGTTAGCTTCGATACTGCGTGCCAAATTGCACCCAACATCCAGTTCGCATCGTTTAGGGCGTGGACTACCAGGGTATCTAATCCTGTTTGCTCCCCACGCTTTCGTGCCTCAGTGTCAATGTTGGTCCAGGTAGCTGCCTTCGCCATGGATGTTCCTCCTGATCTCTACGCATTTCACTGCTACACCAGGAATTCCGCTACCCTCTACCACATTCTAGTCGCCCAGTATCCACTGCAGTTCCCAGGTTGAGCCCAGGGCTTTCACAACGGACTTAAACGACCACCTACGCACGCTTTACGCCCAGTAATTCCGAGTAACGCTTGCACCCTTCGTATTACCGCGGCTGCTGGCACGAAGTTAGCCGGTGCTTATTCTTTGGGTACCGTCATCCCAACCGGGTATTAGCCAGCTGGATTTCTTTCCCAACAAAAGGGCTTTACAACCCGAAGGCCTTCTTCACCCACGCGGTATGGCTGGATCAGGCTTGCGCCCATTGTCCAATATTCCCCACTGCTGCCTCCCGTAGGAGTCTGGACCGTGTCTCAGTTCCAGTGTGGCTGATCATCCTCTCAGACCAGCTACGGATCGTCGCCTTGGTGGGCCTTTACCCCGCCAACTAGCTAATCCGACATCGGCTCATTCAATCGCGCAAGGCCCGAAGGTCCCCTGCTTTCACCCGTAGGTCGTATGCGGTATTAGCGTAAGTTTCCCTACGTTATCCCCCACGACAGAGTAGATTCCGATGTATTCCTCACCCGTCCGCCACTCGCCACCCAGAGAGCAAGCTCTCCTGTGCTGCCGTTCGACTTGCATGTGTTAGGCCTACCGCCAGCGTTCACTCTGAGCCAGGATCAAACTCTTCACTTAAAACTGCATGATCCGAAGATCAAAATTTAAAGCTGCAGATGATTGATTCTGGCAACGTATCGCTTGCTTTAAAACAATTAATAGTTGCTTGATCAAACGTCTGCAAGATGGACAATCATCCTTCCTGCAGGCGCCTTCACAAGATACCTGCGCATACTTTCAAAGATCCGGGGAAGTGGCCTCAGCGCC
>NZ_JAVFVN010000517.1:0-312 GCF_030910085.1 Stenotrophomonas maltophilia group sp. RNC7
CGGTACCGCCGCCGACGGCGATGCCACGCGCTGGAAGAACACCGCTGCGAGCGGCCCGAACCCCGGAAGTCATGCAATCGGATGCTTCCACCGTTCAGCGTCTCCACTGCGATCGGACGGAGGCGGGAGGGGCGGGGCGGGCCCGGGCCCCCCCGAAAAAACCCCCCCGGCCCCCCCCCCCCCCCCCCCCGGGCGGGGGGGCGGGGGGGGGGGGCGGGGGGGTGGGGGGGGGGGGCCCCGCCCCCCCCGCCCCCCCCGCCTCCGTCCGATCGCAGTGGAGACGCTGAACGGTGGAAGCATCCGATTGCATGA
>NZ_JAVFVN010000536.1:0-984 GCF_030910085.1 Stenotrophomonas maltophilia group sp. RNC7
CAGAAGAGGCAGAAGTTCATAATCCAGATTTTTGGGTATTAGTAATCCCTCTACCAATTCATGCAAGATACTATGAACAATTAGCTGCTGTTCAAAGCAGGTTTAATTTTGAAATTAAGGTAATCCCTTTACATGAGATAGAAAAATTAATCGAAAAGCATAGGGATTTATTAAATGTGCTGCTACATGGAACGATAATTTCTCCAGAAGTACAAAAAGAAATACTAGATGTTATTCCTCAAAAGAATGGAGTAGAGGAAGAAGTAGTTGAAGAAACGATAACCTTAAAAACATCTAAATTAGAGGAGGAATAAATAGATGTATAATATCAATTATAGACGCTCAGATAATCATATTGAATTTCTACAATCAGAAGAAGGTACTAATAAAATATTGATAGACGATATTTCATCAAAACCAGAAGTATCACCTAATGGTAAGAAAGCAATTTATTTATCACCGTATGAATGGGAAGCTTTGTCTAGCTTATATCTATTTGATTTAGAGACAGGGGAAAATAAAGAGCTGGTAGGTCCTAGTGAGGAGCAATTTGTACCGAAATATGCTATATGGATTGACGATGATCATATTGCTTATACATTTGCATATGCATATGGAACCATTAGTGATGGAGGAAATGTGTATATTTATCAAATCTCTGAAAACAGAATCCATAAGGTTACGGACTGGGATAGTAAGACACAGGCAGTTAGAATTGAATACGATGGAAAAGTTATCAAATATGAAGGTGTTCAATACATTGATAAAGAGATGAATCAGTATAAAGAAATAGACGGAGAATTAGAGATTCAATTATATTTATCATAATAAAAAAGCTATACCATTATTTATGCGGTATAGCTTTTTCTCATTATTAGTTAATTATACAAAAGTCAATGAATAAGTAAGTTTTACAGTTATGTTAAAATTAGAATCTAACTTTTGCTTTTTTAGCGGGTCTTGTGTAGCAGTATAATCTAATCC
>NZ_JAVFVN010000589.1:0-369 GCF_030910085.1 Stenotrophomonas maltophilia group sp. RNC7
CGTAGAAATAGGCAGCCATATTAAGGTTCTATCCATTGGCGCATACGAAGGGCCTATCACCTTAGAATTGGGAGGCAATCACGTTCAAATCAGCTATAAGGCTGCCTGTAAAATCTATGTAGATTAGGTTTTACACCATAAAATGATCTTACAGAAGGATTGGAGGTTTTTTTATGATTTTAAGAAGAAAAATTTTTTTTGCTATTGTACTGAGTCTGGGAATGTTGTTGGTAGGATGCTCAAGTTCGGTGTCACGGCCCAATGCTGAAGAGGGAACGTTGAAAATTGTTGCCACCACCACCATGCTAGCTGACTTAGCAAAAGTTATTGGTGGAGACAATGTAACTGTAAATGGTCTTATGGGTCCCG
>NZ_JAVFVN010000592.1:0-345 GCF_030910085.1 Stenotrophomonas maltophilia group sp. RNC7
AGCACCGAAAGTCACTAGCAATAGTGTCTTTTTGTTTTATAAACGTACTTTATTAAGATGTAAAAAACTTGCATAAAAATGGTCATTAAATAAAAACATTGTATGAACTGTATTTATAGAATTGTTAATGTCTGACAAATATAATATAATGGAGGTGAAAATGTAGTGAATGGTACGAGGGGAGTTAGTCTACATATGAAGACAGATAAAAAAGCAACCCCATTTATTAAGTGGGCAGGAGGAAAGAGATGGTTTATAAGTAATTATTCACATTTACTCCCTAAAGAATTTAATAGATATATAGAGCCTTTCTTGGGTGGTGGTGCTGTGTTTTTTTATTTGCAA
>NZ_JAVFVN010000342.1:0-347 GCF_030910085.1 Stenotrophomonas maltophilia group sp. RNC7
CAATCCTTTCATTTTTAATTGGAGCTTTCTTGCGCTTTCTATGTTGCCGTTGAGATATTCCATTGCCATGTCGTGGGTATCCTTTGGCAGTATGTTTGCAACAACGGAGATGACACCTTTTCCTCCTAAGGATAATAAAGGAACCACCATATCATCATTGCCGCTATAAATCGCAAATTCATCACCACATAAGCGAGCAATTTCTGCAACCTGACCAATATCTCCGCTGGCTTCTTTTATACCAACGATATTATTTACCTGAGAAAGCTTTTTCACGATCTTCGGTGCCAAATTCACACCTGTTCTGCCTGGCACGTTATATAAAATGATTGGAATATTGACACTTT
>NZ_JAVFVN010000650.1:0-349 GCF_030910085.1 Stenotrophomonas maltophilia group sp. RNC7
AACCCCCTCGCCCACGCCCCTGGTGACAGCCCCGCCCGGCACCCGTGGTGACGTTTTCACCCTGGACGCGCCCACGCGCGAACTCGGCTTTCATCGCCTCACCCCGCAAGTCGCAGTCGTCGCCACCGACACCGCGACACAATGGGTGCTGCAAGGCTTCGCGCTGAAGCGGGACGAAGCCGCGCTCCAGGGCGGCACGGGACTGACGGACGTCGGCCGCCAGAACTTCCTGACCGAAGTGAACAACCTCAACCGGCGCATGGGGGATCTGCGTCACGCCCAGGGCAATGCCGGCGGCTGGGCGCGCCTGATGAACGGCTCAGGCAGCTCGGCGCGCGGGGGATCCACG
>NZ_JAVFVN010000686.1:0-512 GCF_030910085.1 Stenotrophomonas maltophilia group sp. RNC7
CTTGTTAAAGACATACTAATATTAAAACAAGCTGTTTTAATATTAGTAATGAAAAAACAGCAGAATGTCATATCTTTTATAAAAGGATAAAAATTTTTCATATGAAATTCGGTAGTCTAGTGGTTCGGAGATGGGAAGGTGAAAGCAGTGGAGTCTTACGCAGTATATGTTCGTGTGTCAACTGACCGAGATGAACAAGTTTCATCTGTCGAAAACCAAATAGATATCTGCCGGAACTGGTTAGAACGAAATGGATTCAATTGGGATGAGAAACGTGTTTTTAAAGATGAAGGGGTAAGTGGAACTTTATTTGTAGACAGACCATCTATTCAATTACTGTTAAAAAAGGCAAAAGCAAAAGAAATTAATATAATCGTGCACAGCAGCGGATGCTGGTTCATCCGCGAGTACTCGTTGACCTGGGCAACCTTGGTCTCGGCTACTTCGCGGGTGAAGACACCGCAGACGCCGCGGCCGCGGGTATGAACGTGCAGCATCACCTGGGTGGCCTT
>NZ_JAVFVN010000700.1:0-1372 GCF_030910085.1 Stenotrophomonas maltophilia group sp. RNC7
AATAAAGCAAGACGCATACCATCCCGCAAATCTTACCAGCGTATTGACTACAGCGTTTTTCATGGTCGCTCCTAAAGGACTTCTCCTCATTAAGGACGCAACCACACAAGATCGCAATTCCCAATAATTACCCGCCATTTCCAGCGTGAAAGAACTTGGTGTGGCTCTCTCTTACTTTATTGCGTAAATCCGCAGAATTAGATTGGAGATATCTTCTATGGAAGCGAAAATCATTATCGCGATACTCGACCTTCTACCCTTGGCAGTCCTGATATGGATAATTTACCTAGGGTTCTGGGCGCTTTACTGAAAAGCCGCCATCCAGTTGCGACCCCTAGAATAGAACACTCCGCCATAATTGACGAGGTATAATGCAGGAAGTTAGTAGGTGTCCCGTACACACCAACTGCAATGCACACCTGCTACAGTCCCCCAAAAAAACGGTACCGCCCATCAAGCCAGAAGTTATCGCAAGAGCTAAAGGAATTTTCTTCATGGTAAAATCCTGCCCTTGTTCTAAAAGGTTTTAGAAAACCCTCACACACCGACCAATACAGATCCAATTTATTGCAAGAGGCACAGAACGGGCCGGGCGCTACCTCATCCTTCGCTCGCGAAATCGCCGCCAAATGTTTGGGGTTGAGCAAAAACTGATCGTACAGGATGCTTCTTCTAACTTTGTTCCGAAAGGTCAGAAGATGCTCAAAGCTTTTTCCGCGCTAGCCGTCACCTTGGGTTTAATACCCGTAAATGCTCTGGCGGTAGATGCACCATCCCCATTTGAACAACTACGCGACCGACTCACAAATGCAGTTCCTACGACATCCATTGTCGATCTAAACCAATGCACACTCAAATCGGGAACAAAGACTGATGATCGCAAGCCTATCGGGGGACTTGCTATTGACAGCTTCCTGATACTTCCTGACCCATACCCATCAATAGCATATGCTCATTCCCACTTTACAGTAATGCCAGATGGAATACCCGTTATCGAGTTAAACCAATACAGAGTGAAACCGGACGGTACGGCAGTCCTCACATTCCGAAGGATCTCCCCAACAACCTATAAGCCGATATCGGACCCATCGGTTTTTGAGTGTTCGCTCGGAACGGGGTTGCGTTTCTTGCCAAGGGGTGAATTACTCACATCTACAAAGAAAAAATAACGATTTTTGGTTCCATCACATTATCTGCTAACGACAAATAAGAAATCTTCCCGGTTCCAAACATTTCGAAGACCGGGTGACCGAGGAGTATCTTCATTTATGTTTTCTCTATACTGTAAGTTTTCTGTACGTCTGCACGAGATCTTTGATCCCAGGGCATTGATGGATTGGGTTGAACTTGAAACGTTCAGGCTCTTTTGTCC
>NZ_JAVFVN010000723.1:0-501 GCF_030910085.1 Stenotrophomonas maltophilia group sp. RNC7
AGTGGAGGAGTTGAATATAGCGCGGGACATGAGCCGGAACCCACTGTTCGATACGATGTTCGTCCTGCAAAATACGGAACGCGGGACGCTGCGGCTTGGCGAGGCGCAGGCGATCCCCTATCAGCTTCAGCACGAGAGCGCCAAATTCGACCTTACGCTTCATGCTATCGAAGAAGAGGAAGGCATCCGGCTCATATTGGAATACGCAACGACCTTATTCAAACGGGAGACGGTAGAGCGATTGTATCGGCATTACGCCAATATTTTGGAAGAGATTACGAGGGAACCCGGAATCAAACTGGCGGATATCGGGATGCTGACGGAAGAAGAACGTCGTCAACTGCTGGTGGAATTCAATGCGACGGGGACACCGTACCCCCGGGATCGCACGGTCCATGAGCTATTCGAGGAGCAGGCTGAGCGCTGTCCGGACCACGTAGCGGTTGTTCATGAGCAAAGAGAGATAACGTACCGGGAGTTAAACGAGCAGGCGAACCGACT
>NZ_JAVFVN010000743.1:0-604 GCF_030910085.1 Stenotrophomonas maltophilia group sp. RNC7
GGCACCCACCAACAGCCGCGTGAAACTGTCAGAGGTGGGGCGGGGGGGGGGGGGGGGGCCCCGGGGGGCCCCGGGGTGGGCCCCCCCCCCCCCCCGGCCGGGGGTGGGGGGGGGGGCCGCCCCCGCCAACCCCCGGCCGGGGGGGGCGGGGGCCCCCCACCCCGCGCCCCCCGGGCCCCCCCCCCCCCCCCCCGCCCCACCTCTGACAGTTTCACGCGGCTGTTGGTGGGTGCCGACCGTTGGTCGGCACATCTGTCAGATATCGAAATTCATCTATCGAAATTCATCTGGGGTCAGAGCCCGTTGCGCAGCAACGGGATCCGACCCCGTGCTCCGACAGATCGCGGCGATCTGTCGAAGGCGGGGTGGGGGGGGGTGTGGGGGGGGGGGGGCCCCGGGTTTGGCGCCCCCCGCGCCAAAGGCGGCATTAAGCCGACCCCCCCAACCCGCCCCACCCCCCCCACCCACCGCAACCCTAAACTCGGGCTTGGCGGGGGGTTTGGGGTTGGTGGGGTGTTTGGGGGGGGAGCACATAAACAACTCTGGCGCCTGGCGCGCGCCACCCGGGGCACCCCGGCCCCGACACCCGCCCCCACCCCGCCTT
>NZ_JAVFVN010000785.1:0-324 GCF_030910085.1 Stenotrophomonas maltophilia group sp. RNC7
CCTGCACCCGCCGTAGTGGCGGGCCCGGGGCGGCACCCCCACAACCCACCACCCGCGCCACAGCGGGGTTGCCGGGGGCGGGCGGGGGGGGGGCGGGTGGGGGGGGGGTGCGCGCATGGGTGGGCGCCACCCACAATCCTTGCACGTATACCCGGCGCCCCCCCCACCGGCCCCCACCCCCCCAACCCACGGGAACCCCGGGGTTGCTGCGGGTGTTGATTCGGTGTTTGCCGCCCTGGGGCCGCCACTACGGCGGGTGCAGGGCGCAGCCCTGCCGATACCCCTCCCCCCGGCCGGGCTGGCAGAATAGGCGTCTCTGCCGTT
>NZ_JAVFVN010000864.1:0-62206 GCF_030910085.1 Stenotrophomonas maltophilia group sp. RNC7
TGCTGGTCGAGCAGCGCCAGAGGTGCATGGCGCTGCACGATGCCGCTGCGTGCAGGCAGCTGGCCGGCCAGCACGCGCAGGAGCGTTGACTTGCCACTGCCGTTGTCACCGACCACGGCGATGCGCTGTCCGCGACCAACCCAGCCACGAGGGGCCCCGCCGTTGGCTGGAACCCATCATTCCACGACGGAATTGGCGCCCAGGCCCCGCTGGGCCTACCATCGGCGGTCCCCACCCCCACCGCCCCTTCCATGTCCGCTCCCGCTTCCGCCGCACCGCGTCGCTGGTTCGTCGCCGGCGACTTCAACGGCTTCTTCGGCCTGGTCGTCGACAACCTCTCCATCCTCGGCTTCATCGCCATGGCCCTGGTCGGGATCTTCCAGTTCCCCGCCGACGTGGTGTTCGGCCGCATGTTCCCCGGCACCGCCTTCGGCGTGCTGATCGGCAACCTGCTGTACACCCTGATGGCACGCCGGCTGGCCGCGCGCAGCGGCCGTGACGACGTCACCGCCATGCCGCTCGGCCTCGATGCCCCCACCAGCATCGGCATGGCCCTGCTGGTGCTTGGCCCGGCCTTCCTCGCCTTCAAGCAGCAGGGCATGGACCCGCACGCGGCGGGCATCGCCACCTGGCAGCTGGGCATGGCCGCGCTGGTCATCATGGGCGTGCTCAAGTTCGTGCTGTCGTTCTTCGGTGAAGCAGTCACCCGCGCGCTGCCGCGTGCCGCGCTGCTGGGTTCCATCGCCGGCATCGCGCTGGTGCTGATGGGCCTGCTGCCGCTGCTGGAAACGCTGCGCTCGCCGCTGGTCGGCTTCACCACGCTGGGCCTGCTGCTGTATGTGCTGATCGCCAAGGGCAAGCTGCCGGTGCGTGGCCCGGGCGTGCTGCTGGCCTTCGTGTTCGGCACCGTGCTGTATTACGGCCTGGGCCTGGCCGGGCTGGGTGCGCCGGGATTCCATGTGCCGGCGTGGGTGCCGCCGCAGGTGGTGCTGCCGCTGCCGACGCTGGGCTTCCTCGACGGCCTGCCCACTGCGATGACCTACCTGCCGCTGCTGCTGCCGTTCGGCCTGCTGATGGTGGTCGGCGGCATCAATGTGTCTGAAAGCGCGCGTGCGGCCGGCGATGACTACCGCACCCGCGACATCCTGCTGGTGGAAGCGGTGGCTACGCTGGTGGCAGGCGTCTGTGGCGGCGTCGCGCAAACCACGCCGTACATCGGGCAGCCGGCGTACAAGCACATGGGCGCGCGCAGCGGCTATACGCTGCTGACCGGCCTGTTCGTCGGCATCGGCGGCATGCTCGGCATCATCTCCGGGCTGGTGCAGTGGCTGCCGCTGGCGGTGCTGGCACCGATCATCGTATACGTGGCCATCGACATCACCACCCAGGCCTTCCAGGCCACGCCGCGCCACCATACCGGCGCGATGGTGTTCGGTTTCCTGCCTTCGGTGGCCTACCTGCTGGCGATCAAGGCACCCGGCTGGATCGCACCGGATCAGCTGCCCCAGCTGCTGACCAAGCTCGACGGCCACGGCCTGCCTGAGCTGGCGGTGATCTTCACCCTCGGCAACGGCTTCATCATCACCTCGATGCTGTGGATTTCGGCGGTGGCGGCGATGGTCGATGGCCGCCTGCGCCGTGCCTGCGGCTTCCTGCTGGTGGCGGCGGTACTGACCCTGTTCGGGCTGATCCACTCGGTGGATCCGCGCGGCGGCATCTACCTGCCGTGGGACCTGGAAGGATTGGCGCGCATCATCAGTGTGCAGTTTGCCGGCGCCTACGTGGCCCTGGCGCTGCTGCTGGGCCTGCTGTCGCTGCAGAAGCAGCCGGTGAAGCCGCTGGGTGATCGCACCGATCATTGACCGGTGACGCCGGGCATGGCCCGGCGCTACCGCTTCTTCCACTTCTGGTGCTCTGTAGAGCCGAGCCTGCGCTCGGCTGCTCTGAGCCGAGCATGGCTCGGCTCTACAGGGGCGTGTTGCGGGCGGCGAATGCTCACAGCCCGCTCTGCCGGCCAGCGGCCGGCACTACCGCTCGGCGTCCAGCTCCGGGTAATGGCGGAAGATGCCATCCGTGTTGAACGCCAGACGTCGTTCCGAGGCCAGGTAGGCGGCGATGTTCGGCCGCTTCGCCACCCGCGCCTGCAGCGCGCGCAGCAGGGGCAGTGTGGGCGCCAGTGCCTGCATGCGACGCGGGAACATGTAGTCCAGCCCACTCAGCAGCTGGAACAGCGACAGGTCCACATACGAATGCTCGCGCAGTGCATGGCGGCCACCGTTGGCGGCCAGCACCCGTTCGAAGTAGCCCAGGAACTTCGGCAGGCGCTCGCTGCGCAGCGACGCGGCACGTGCCTTGGCCTCGGTCTTCTGCGCTTCGTAGTATTTCGATGCGGCGATCGGATGATGGGTGTCATGCACTTCGGCCACCAGGTCAGCGATGGTCAACTGCAGTTGCAGCGCCTGCATCCGCCGCGATGCGGCCTGCGGCACCAGATCCAGCGCCGGGCCGAGGAAGTCCAGGATCGCGGCAACCTGCGCAATGACCTGGCGACCGGCCTTCAGGAACGGCGGCGCGAAGGGCTGCGGGCCTTCGCTGTGGCCCTCCAGGAACGGCTGCATCACCGCATCACCGTGCACCCGCGCCATGTCGATGTAGTCGGCGCCGGCATCTTCCAGCGCCAGCCGCACGAACTCGCCCCGGCCCTGGATGCCGGTCCAGTAATACAGCGCGTACTGCATGGCAGTGTCTCCGCAGGACAAGGCCCACAGCCTCGCGCGCGGCACGCAAAGCAGGCGTGAGCGCGGCTTTGGCGCGGGCCGAAGCCGAACGGCAGCGGAACAGGCGGGGAACCGGCTGGAACCGGTGGGGTCACACCTTCTCCATGCGTGTGAAACGAGGGTGCTGCATCATGCAGAGTGGAAAGGCGGTATGGCCCTGGGTGCTGGGTGTGGTGGTGATCGGCGGCGCGGGCGGTTGGTTGTTCCGCGATCAGCTGAAGAGCCTGGCAGACGGTGTCTCGGTGCCGGTGCAATCGCCCCCCGCCAGTACCAGCGCACCGCCACAACCGCAGGCGGCCGCGGAACCCGCGCCAGCGCCACCGACGATCAAGCATCCGCTGGATACCGAGGCCGCGGCTGATCCGGCGCTACCGAAGCTGGCTGACAGCGATACGGCTGCCTGGGGTGCATTGAGCCAGCTGTTCCAGGGCGAGGGCCCGATGACCCTGCTGCTGCGCGATCACCTGATCCAGCGCCTGGTCACCCAGGTCGACAACCTGGACAAACCAAGCGTGCCGCCGACGGCGCTGGCCGCACGGCCGCTGCCGGGCAACCTGCAGGTCGAGCCTGGCGAGGGCGGGGAACGCATCGCGGCAAGCAACTCGGCACGTTACGCGCCCTATGTGCAGGCCTTTACTGCGCTGGATCCAGCGGCAGCGGCTACGGCGTACAAGCGCTTCTATCCGTTGATCCAGCAGGCCTACGTCGACCTGGGCCGGCCCGAGGGCTACTTCAACGACCGTCTGGTGGCGGTGATCGACCATCTGCTGGAGACCCCGGAACTGGCGCAGGCGCCGTTGGTGCAGCGCGATGAGCGCGGCCGTTACCGCTTTGTCGATCCCACCCTGCAGTCGCGCTCGATCGGGCAGAAGGCGCTGTTGCGCATGGACGCCACGCAGGCGCGGGCGGTCAAGCAGCAGCTGCGGGCGCTCCGCTCTGCGATCACCCACTGAACCGGTCCACTGCGCCGAACTGATCGGGATCAACGCGCCGACCACACCCGTTCCGGCATGCTGGCCGCAGGCTGACTGGCCTCGGGGTGCAGTCGCAGCCACCCTTGAAACGGGGTGGGGCAGCCGCATCTTCCCAGCATCGCCGGCGCGGGCCGGCCCTGATGACCGATGAGGATTCGCAATGCGGATGGACAAGCTCACCTCGCGTTTCCAGCAGGCGCTGGCAGACGCACAGTCGCTGGCCGTGGGCCGCGACAACAGCATCATCGAACCGGTCCACCTGTTCAGCGCGCTGCTGGACCAGCAGGGTGGCAGCACGCGCCCGCTGCTGGCCCAGGCCGGGGTGAACGTGCCGGTCCTGCGCGAGCGCCTGACCGAGGCGCTGGACGCACTGCCCAAGGTGTCCGGTCAGGCCGGCAACGTGTCGATGGGCAATGACCTGGGGCGCCTGCTGAACCAGACCGACAAGCTGGCGCAGCAGCACGGTGATGCCTTCATCGCCAGCGAGTGGTTCGTGCTGGCGGCGCTGGAGGATGGTGGCACGCTGGGCATGGCGCTGCGCGCCGCCGGTGCCGACAAGACCCGCCTGCAGGCGGCCATCGACAAGCTGCGTGGCGGCGAGAACGTGCAGTCGGAGAACGCCGAGGAGCAGCGGCAGGCGCTGGAGAAGTACACCATCGACCTGACCGCGCGCGCCGAGAGCGGCAAGCTCGACCCGGTGATCGGCCGTGACGAGGAAATCCGCCGCACCATCCAGGTGCTGCAGCGCCGGACCAAGAACAACCCGGTGCTCATCGGCGAGCCCGGCGTGGGCAAGACCGCGATCGTGGAAGGGCTCGCCCAGCGCATCATCAATGACGAAGTGCCCGAAGGCCTGCGCGGCAAGCGTGTGCTGTCGCTGGACATGGGCGCGCTGATCGCCGGCGCCAAGTTCCGCGGTGAATTCGAGGAGCGCCTGAAGGGCGTGCTCAACGACCTGGCCAAGAACGAAGGCCAGATCATCCTGTTCATCGACGAGCTGCACACCATGGTCGGCGCCGGCAAGGCTGATGGCGCGATGGATGCCGGCAACATGCTGAAGCCGGCGCTGGCACGCGGCGAGCTGCACTGCATCGGTGCGACCACGCTGGACGAATACCGCAAGTACATCGAGAAGGACGCTGCGCTGGAGCGCCGCTTCCAGAAGGTGTTCGTCGGCGAACCCACGGTGGAGGACACCATCGCGATCCTGCGCGGGCTGAAGGAAAAGTACGCCGTGCACCACGGTGTGGAGATCACCGATCCGGCCATCGTGGCTGCCGCCACGCTGTCCAACCGCTACATCACCGACCGCCAGCTGCCGGACAAGGCCATCGACCTGATGGACGAAGCCGCCTCACGCCTGCGCATGGAGATCGACTCCAAGCCGGAGGAGCTGGACCGCCTGGAGCGCCGGGTGATCCAGCTGAAGATCCAGCGCGAGATGCTGAAAAAGGAAAAGGACGAAGCCTCGCGGCAGCGCCTGGCCGACCTGGAGAACGATATCGACGGGCTGGAGCGCGAGTTCTCCGATCTCAATGAAATCTGGAAGTCGGAGAAGGCGGCGCTGCAGGGCGCCACCAAGATCAAGGAACAGGTCGAGCAGGCCAAGCTGGAACTGGAAGCTGCGCAGCGCCGCCAGGATTTCGCCAAGATGAGCGAAATCCAGTACGGCCTGTTGCCGCAGCTGGAAAAGCAGCTGGCCGCCGCGCAGGAAGCCGAGCACAAGGACTTCAAGCTGGTACAGGACCGCGTGACCGATGAGGAGATCGCCGAGGTCGTTTCGCGCTGGACCGGCATCCCGGTCAACAAGATGCTCGAAGGCGAGCGCGACAAGCTGCTGCGCATGGAAGAAGTGCTGCACAACCGTGTGGTCGGCCAGGAAGAGGCGATCAAGGTCGTCTCCGATGCGGTACGCCGCTCGCGTGCCGGCCTGTCCGATCCGAATCGTCCGGCCGGCTCGTTCCTGTTCCTCGGCCCGACCGGCGTCGGCAAGACCGAACTGTGCAAGTCGCTGGCCGAGTTCCTGTTCGACAGTGCCGACGCGATGATCCGCATCGACATGAGCGAGTTCATGGAAAAGCACAGCGTCGCCCGCCTGATCGGTGCGCCCCCGGGCTACGTCGGCTACGAGGAAGGCGGTTACCTGACCGAGGCCGTGCGTCGTCGCCCGTATTCGCTGATCCTGCTCGATGAGGTGGAGAAGGCGCATCCGGATGTGTTCAACATCCTGCTGCAGGTGTTGGACGATGGCCGCCTGACCGACGGCCAGGGCCGCACGGTGGACTTCCGCAACACCGTCATCGTGATGACCTCGAACCTGGGCTCGCATCAGATCCAGGACATGAGCACCGACGACAGCCCGGAGGCCTACACGCAGATGAAGGCGGCCGTGATGGGCGTGGTGCAGGCGCACTTCCGTCCGGAGTTCATCAACCGCCTGGATGACATCGTCGTGTTCCACCCGCTGGACAAGCAGCAGATCAAGCAGATCGCACGCATCCAGATGCGCGGGCTGGAGAAGCGCCTGGCCGAGCGCGGGCTGAAGTTGGCGGTCTCCGATGCGGCGTTCGATCTGCTCGGCAACGTCGGCTTCGATCCGGTGTATGGCGCGCGGCCGCTGAAGCGCGCGATCCAGTCGCAGCTGGAGAATCCGCTGGCGCAGCAGATCCTGTCCGGCGCGTTCGTCAACGGTGACACCATCGAAGTCGGCAATGAGGGTGGGCATTTGGTCTTCGCCAAGGCCTGAACCGGTGGCGCGCCTGCCATGGCTGGCGCGCCACCAAAGCCTCAGCAAGGCACAATGATCCCGTTTCACTTTCGCAAGGACGAGGAGAACCGCATGGACGTTACCCGCAGGGTTTCACTCTGCGTGGCGCTGGCGCTCGCTGCAGTTGCTGGACACGCCGCAGCCGTCGAACAGGTCCAGCTGCCGCCGATGAAGGGTTACCAGCAGGCCCACCAGAGCACCGACGCACAAGGCAACCGCATCACCGAGTACGTGCCGCAGGGCCAGACCGTGCAGGACTGGACCGACATGGTTACCGTCAATGATGCGCCGAACAGTGGCCATGTGAGTCCGCGCGAGTTCCTCGGCATCATCGAGGCGGGGTGGCGCATGGCCTGTCCGGCTGCGCAGAGCCACTGGATCCGCGAAGGCGAGGAGGGCGGACGGCCATTCGCGCTGCTGATGCTCAGTTGCCCGCTGAACCCCGGCACCGGCAAACCGGAGTTCACCTGGATCAAGGGCATGCAGGGCAGGCAGGGCTTCCACACCGTGCAGAAGTCGTTCCGCGCCGAGCCGGAGAAGGACGACGTCGTGCAGTGGATCGGCTGGCTGCGCGAGGTCGGCTTGTGCGGCAGCGGCGCCGCACAAGCCTGCCACTGATCGAAGCGAAAGAGGGCGCCCAGCGGCGTCCTTCATGCATCAGAAGCGGTGCGTATAGCCGCTCATCACGCCGAACTGGTTGGCCTTCTGCACGATCGGGCTGTTGGCCGCATCGCCGAGCAGGCGCGTGCCTTCGGCCGAGATGTACCAGTTGCCATTACGGCCCACGCGGTGGCTCCACTTCAGGCCCACACCGGCGCTGACCAGGCCGGCCTTCGGTTTGTGCTCGGCAAAGCCGGTGCGCGCGGCCTGTTCCGGACTGACGCCGTACCAGGTCTGCATGTACCCACGGTTGCCGTAGTCGGTGGAGACGCTGCCGCTGACCACGCCACCGGCCAGGTCGAACAGCGGCATGCTCAGGTTCAGGTGGATCTGCTGGGTAGCCAGTCCGTTCTCAGCCTTGTCCTCGTCCTTGCGGGTGAACTGCCAGGAACCGCTCAGCACGGCTTCGCCCAGCGTATATCCAGCCGAGACACCGACCAGGGGACGGGTATCGATATCGCCCATGCCGCACAGGAAGTCCGAACCGCCGAGCAGCGAATCCTTGTCCTTGCGGATACCGCTGGCACCGACATAGGCGCGCACGCGGGTGTGCTCGCCGATGGAGGTGCCCCAGCCAATGCCACTGGTGCCCAGAAACCATCCACCCGGCGAGGTGACATCAAAGGACAACGACGGCGTCGCACGATACTCCTCGCTGCCGCTGTAGCGCGGCGCCACGCCACCACCGGCGGCGAGCTCGAAGGTCCAGTGGTCGTCCTTGGCGTGGGCGATCGGGGCAGCGAACAGTGGCAACAGGGCCAGGCAGAGCAGGGTGGGGGAACGGCGAAGCTGGGACATGGAAACTCTCGACAATGGGAGGAAAAGCAGCGCGCGCATCCGGCGAGTGCTGCAGGGTCGCTAGCGTGGCGATACGCCGGCGACCGATCCGTCCGCAGTTGTGCGGGAGTTGTAATCAACTGTAATTGCGCCCGTGGGCGTTCAGCTGGCAGCCAGCGGCCAGTGCATTTCCAGGCGTGCGCCGCCGAGGGCGGCGCGACCGATGCGCAGTTCGCCGTGGTGGCGTGCGGCAATGCGGCCGACGATCGCCAGGCCCAGGCCGAAGCCCCCGGTGTCGCGGCTGCGGCTGTCATCCAGGCGGGTGAACGGGCGGACCACCTTTTCGCGGTCAGCTTCGGCGATGCCGGGGCCGTCGTCGTCCACGCGCAGGCAGGCGCGCCCGCCCACACTCACCAGCGACACGTCCACCTGCGAGCGCGCGTGGCGCAGGGCATTGCCGACCAGATTGCTCAGCGCCAGCTGCAGCAGGCGCGGTTCCGCGTCCAGCCGAGGCAGGGCACTGGGCTGCACGCGCAGCACCAGGCCGGCACGTTCGGCATCGCGGCGGGCATCGGCCAGGCAGGCCTGCAGCCAGTCGTTGGCTTCGATCCGCTGCATCGGTTCGCCCTCGCCCGGATGCTCGAGCCGTTCGTAGGCCAGCAGTTCGCTGACCAGCCGGTTGAGCTCGGCCAAGTCGCCATGCAGGCCCTGCGCCAGTCGTTCGCGGCGCTCGCGGTCATCGCTGTCCTGCATCAGGTCCAGGCCAAAGGCCACGCGCGCGATCGGCGTGCGCAGTTCGTGCGAGATCGCATGGGTCAGGTCGCGCTGGCGCTGCACCAGTTCGGCCACGCGTGCGGCCATGCGGTTGGAGTGATCGACGATGACCCGGATCTGCGAGCGTGGCGAAACCTGCGCGCGTGCCTGCAGATCGCCGGCGCCGATGCGGTCGGCATGCACGCGCAGGGCCTCCAGATCGCGCCAGAGCAGGCGAACCCAGGCATACAGGCTGGCGCCGACCAGCAGCAGGATGCTGAGGTAGGCCGCGATGGTCATGTACGTGGTCATCTGCACCGCGCCAGGCAGGCGCAGGTGCAACCAGCGACCGTCGATGCCTTCGATCGGCAGCAGGACCTGCTGGTACTGATCGCGCACGATGAAGCCATCGGCCTGCACGGCTGCCTGTTCCTGCGGGGCCAGCGCGGGAGGCGTGTCGAGCAGGGTCAATGCGATGCCATAGTGCGGTTGCCACTGCTGCAGGCGCTCGCGCTGCTGGCTACCGTCCAGGCCGGCCAGGCCGCTGCGCAGGGCGTACACCTGCCCGCGCACCTGCTGGACGAATACGCGATCCTGCACGGGCGTATAGATGCTGTCGAGTACCCGGTTGAGGAAGAACACCGACACCAGGAAGCAGGCGCCGGTGATGAACCACAACCACAGGAACAGCCGCTTCATGCCGTCCAGGCCGACGGATTGAACTGGTAGCCGCGGCCCCACACGGTCTTGATCCGCCGCGGCTCGCGCGCATCATCGCCGAGCTTGCGACGCAGCTTGCCGATGCAGACGTCAACGCTGCGGTCCAGGCCGTCGAAGCCGATACCGCGCACCGCCTGCAGGATCTGGTCACGGGACAGGATCTGCCCGGGCTGGCTGGCCAGCAGCCACAGGATTTCGAATTCGGTGGTGCCCACGTCCACCGTGGCGCCGTGCAGGTGTACCTCACGCTGCATGCGGTCGATCAGCAGTTCACCGTGCATCAGCCGGCTGGGCGTGCCGGTATTGCCGCTGCCGTGGCGGCGGCGCAGCAGGGCGCGCAGCCGGGCAAGAAGCAGGCGTGGTTCGATGGGCTTGTGCACATAGTCGTCGGCGCCCGATTCCAGGCCCAGCACCTGTTCGATGTCGTCCTCGCAGGCGGTCAGCATCAGGATCGGCACATCGGAGAAGCTGCGGATCTGCCGGCACACGTCGATGCCGCCCAGGCCGGGCAGCATCAGGTCCAGCACCACCAGCTCCGGCGCGTGCTGGCGGCAGGCGGCGCCGGCGAGGTCGCCGCGTGCGATGTGCTGCACGGCGAAGCCATGCTGGTGGAGGTAGTCGCTCACCAGTTCGGCCAGGCGACGGTCGTCCTCTACCAGCATGACCGACGTAGGCGAACTGCTGGTGGTGGGATGCCAGGGCGATGGCTGCATGGGTGGGGCCTCCGTGCCCGGGCAGCAGCGCCCGGCGGCGCAGCCTAGCAACGCCCCATGACGACTGCCTGAATCGCGGCCAACCTGATAACCGCCGGTACGGGCGTCATCGCCAGTAGCTTTCAGCGGCGTGTGCCAGCTGGCCTATGGTGGCGGTTTCCCCGGATGGAGCCTGGTGCAATGAGCGAACCGCAGTGGCAACTGGAAACCCTGGCCGTGCACGGTGGCTACCGACCCGACCCGACCACCCGCGCGGTGGCGGTGCCGATCTACCAGACCGTGGCGTATGCCTTCGATGACACCCAGCACGGTGCCGACCTGTTCGACCTGAAGGTGCCCGGCAACATCTACACCCGCATCATGAACCCTACCACCGACGTGCTGGAGCAACGCCTGGCCGCACTGGAAGGTGGCATCGGTGCGCTGGCGCTGGCCTCGGGGCAGGCCGCGATCACCTATGCCCTCCAGACCATCGCCGAGGCCGGTGACAACATCGTCGCCTCCAGCGCGCTGTATGGCGGCAGCCTCAACCTGCTGGCCCACACGCTGCCGCAGTATGCCATCCAGGCGCGCTTCGCCGACCCGGCCGATCCTTCTGCGTTCGCCGCGCTGATCGACGAGCGCACCAAGGCGGTGTTCGTTGAATCGATCGGCAACCCGCGCGGCAACGTCACCGACATCGCCGCCATTGCCGAGGTGGCGCATGCCGCGGGTGTGCCGCTGATCGTCGACAACACCGTGGCCACGCCGTTCCTGCTGCGCCCATTCGAGCACGGCGCCGACATCGTGGTGCATTCGCTGACCAAGTACCTGGGCGGCCACGGCACCAGCCTGGGCGGCGCGATCGTCGATTCGGGCCGCTTCGACTGGGCGGCGCAACCCACGCGCTTCGCGCGGCTCAACCAGCCCGACCCCAGTTACCACGGCGTGGTCTATACCGAAGCACTGGGGCCGGCGGCCTACATCGGCCGCGCGCGGGTGGTCCCGCTGCGCAATACCGGTGCCGCGTTGTCGCCGTTCAATGCGTTCCTGATCCTGCAGGGCATCGAGACCCTGGCCCTGCGCATGGAACGCATCAACGCCAATGCACTGGCCATCGCGCAGTTCCTGAAGGCGCACGACAAGGTCGCCTGGGTGCGTTACGCGGGACTGGCAGACGACCCCGAGCATGCCGCCGCGCAGCGCTACCTGGGCGGGCATGGCTCGGGCGTGCTGACCTTCGGCCTGCCGGGTGGGCGCGAGGCTGGCGCGCGCTTCCTCGATGCGCTGAAGCTGTTCACCCGCCTGATCAACCTGGGCGACGCGAAGTCGCTGGCCACCCATCCGGCCTCGACCACCCATCGCCAGCTGGATGCGGCAGAGCTGGCCAAGGCCGGGGTCAGCGAAGATACCGTGCGGCTGTCGATCGGCATCGAGCACATCGGTGACCTGCGCGCCGACCTGGAGCAGGCCCTGGCCGCCGCCTGATAGCCGCGCGCTTGGTGCATATCGCCACAGGCGATCACCGCCGGCCACGCGATGCGCTACGGTGGAACTGCCTCTCCAAGGCGTGGCAACGTGGCGATCCAGATCCCCGGTCGATGCGGGTCGACCGGGGATTTTTTTGTGTCGCCGTGTCGACCAAGGTCGACACCCACCAACAGCAGCGGGGACCCACCCCGCCATCCCACGGATAGTCAGCCTTGCTTTTGCCGTTGCCTCGGCAGGTGCAGGGCTGCAAGCCCTGCCGCAAGCACACCCCTCATACAACAGGAATGTTGTGCTGCCTCAGGTTCCGGTACGGCGGCGTGGACATGATCATCTCCGCCAGCGAATAGGCCAGCTCGCGCTCGGCCATCACCGTGCCATCGGCACCATGCTCCAGCAGATGCTTCACTTCGGCATCGCTGTGCGCACGTGCCAGCAGGGTCAGGTCCGGGTTGATCGCACGCAGCTTGGCCAGCGCCTCACCGGCTTCCAGCGGCTGCGGAATCGCCAGCACCGCAATCTTCGCCCGCTCAGGATGGGCCTCGGCCAGGACCCGGTCGGCCGCCGCACTGCCGCGGATCGCCGCCAGGCCCTTGGCGTGCGCCGACTCGACGTGTTCCTTGTTGTCATCGATCACCAGCACCGGCACGCCACGGTCGCTCAGCACCTGCGCCAGTTCGCTGCCGACCCGGCCATAGCCGATCACGATGGCGTGGTCATGCAGGTCCCGTGACGGGCCGGTCGCCTCTTCCGGCTCCGGCGTTTGCGGCTGTGTTTCCTGCTTGGCCTGCCATCGGTCGAGCAGGCCGAACACCAGCGGGTTGAGCATGATCGACACCAGCGCACCGGCCAGCACCAGCGACTGGCCTTCCTTCGGCAGGATCTGCAACGCCACACCGAGCCCGGCGATGATGAAGGCGAACTCACCGATCTGCGCCAGGCTGGCCGAGATGGTCAACGCGGTGCTGGTGGGATGGCCGAACGCACGCACGATGAAGAAGGCGGCGGCCGACTTGCCGAACATGATGATCAGCACCGTGGCCAGCACCTGCCACGGGTGCTGCACGATGATGTTGGGGTCGAACAACATGCCGACCGAAACGAAGAACAACACCGCGAACGCATCGCGCAGCGGCAGCGAATCATGCGCGGCCTTTTGGCTCAGTTCCGATTCGTTGAGCAGCATGCCGGCGAAGAACGCACCCAGCGCGAACGAGACACCGAACAGCATCGCAGAGCCGAAGGCCACGCCCAGCGCAATTGCCAGCACCGACAGGGTGAACAGTTCGCGTGAGCCGGTACCGGCGATACGTTCGAGGATCCACGGGATGACCCGGCGCCCGACCACCAGCATCACCGCCACGAACAGGCCCAGCTGCACGAAGGTCCAGCCGATGTCGGCCAGCACGCTGCCCAGCGAGTGCGACTCCTTGGCCGCGTCGGGACCGAACACGCCGGCCATCACCGGCATCATCACCAGCGCCAGCACACAGGCCAGGTCTTCGACGATCAGCCAGCCGACCGCGATCTTGCCGCGCATCGTCTCCAGCAGGCGCCGTTCCTCCATTGCCCGCAGCAGCACCACGGTACTGGCCGTGGCCAGCGAGAAACCGAAGATGACGCCATGAATGGCCGGCCAGCCCATCAGCGAGGCCACGCCCCAGCCGAGCAGGGTGGCCACCGCGATCTGGCCGATGGCGCCGGGGATGGCGATGGCCTTGACCGCCATCAGGTCCTTCAGCGAGAAGTGCAGGCCGACGCCGAACATCAGCAGCATCACGCCCAGTTCGGCCAACTGGTTGGCCAGCGCCTGATCGGCGACGAAGCCGGGGGTGAACGGGCCTACGCAGATGCCAGCAACCAGGTAACCGACCAGGGGAGACAAGCGGAGCTTGTTGGCCAGCGCGCCGAAGATGAAGGCGAGCCCCAGGCCAACGGCAACGATGTTGATCAGGTCGGTGTCATGGTGCATCGGCACTCGCAGGAAATCGGGGGGGATACCCCGATTTTCACCGACGAGGCCAGATACGGCAAACCCGCCGTCCACGTGCCGTGGCCGGCGGGCTTGCCCACGCATTTCTCCTCTACCCCCGCCTTCGGCGCGCCCCTTCAACAAGAAGGGGCTCTCCTCCAGATGTGGCCCGGGGTTGCCGGCCAGCGGCCGGCACTACCAGAGCCTCGCTTACCAGGTGTACTTGATCCGCCCGTACACATACGCGCCGTTGAAGCCGAACGGCGAGTAGTTGCTGTACGGCAGCATGCCGAAGGTGGAGTTCTGCAGGTCTTCGGTGCGGTCCGGGTACTTGTCCAGCAGGTTGTCGGCGCCCACGGTCAGGGTCCAGTTGCTGCTCGGCTTGTAGCTGGCCGAGGCATCCACCACCCAGGCATCGCCGTAGGTCTGGTCGCGCAGCGCGGTGGCCGAGTTGCGCACGGTGAACTTGCCGTAGCGGGTCGCGGCCAGGCCCAGTTCCCAGTGGTCCGAACGCCAGGTGCCGCTCAGGATCGCCTTGTCGCGCGGGTAGCTGTCCTCGATGCGGCCGATCTCGTCTCGGCCGATCAGTGACTGGGTCAGGCCCAGCGTGCCAAACACCGCCGGGGTGCCGCCGACGCGGCGCACTTCGGTGTCGTTGTAGCTGTAGGCGGCGGTCAGCTCCAGGCTGCTGGCGCTGAACGGCACGGTGTAGCTGGAGACGAAGTCGACGCCGCGGGTGCGCGTATCCAGGCCGTTGGTGAAGTACGAGAACGCGGTCACCTGCGGCAGGCCGAGGGTGCCCAGCAGCGCGCTGGTGGCGGCGTTGGTGGTGATGCTGGACGAGAGCGCGATGCGGTCATCAATGTCGATCTGGTACGCATCGACGGTGATGTACAGGCGGTCCACCGGCTGCAGCACCAGGCCCAGGCTGTAGGAGGTGGAGGTTTCGGCCTTCAACGGCGAGGCGCCCAGCGCCTGCGCGGCCGGGCTGGTGGTCGGGAAGGTGCCGCGTTCAACGAACACGCCATTGAGGAACTGGCTGGTGACCGCCTGGTAGCCCTGCTGCGCCAGCGACGGTGCACGGAAGCCGCTGGAGGCGGTGGCACGCAGCGCGACCTTGTCGGTGAACGCATAGCGCGCCGACAGCTTGCCGGAGAAGCGGTCGCCGAAGTCCGAGTAGTCCTCGTAGCGGCCGGTGATGCCGGCCGAGAACTTCTCGGTCAGGTCGGCTTCCAGGCCTGCATAGACCGCGTAGTTGTGGCGGTCGGCATGCACTTCATTGGTCGGGGTGAAGCCGGCGAAGCCCTGCGCGCCGCTGCCGGTGTACGAGTTCAGTTCGCCCGGATTCTGGTCCCACTTCTCCTTGCGGTACTCACCGCCGAAGGACAGCGTGACCGGGTAGGCCAGGCCCCAGTCCAGCGACTTGGTCAGGTCGGCGTTGAAGATGTCCTGCTGGTACTTCAGCGTGCCGTCGTAGAACGAGCGCGGGCTGGTCGCACCGAGGCTGTAGTTGATGCTGTTGCGGGTGTGGAAATCGAGGGTGTTCTCGCCGTGGTTCAGGCTCAGGTCCCAGGTCCAGCCGCTGTCGGTGTTGCCCTTGACCCCGGCCACCAGCGAGCGGTCCTTGGAATACTGGTTGATCTGCGGCACGTAGCCGTCCGGGTAGGTCTGCGCCAGCAGCGCGCTCTGCCCGCTGTGGTTGCGCGAGCGGTAGAACGCGAACGAGGTGATGTCGCGGTTGCTGAGCAGCGCGCTGGCGTAGCCGGTTACGTGATCGCTGAAATCGAAGCTGGCGTTGGCCGACGCAGCAGTGGCATCCACGCGCGGGTCGCCGACGATGAAGGTCTTCTGGCCGATGCTGGGGAAGTTGCCGGTATTCGGCGTGGTGCCGCGGTACGGGCCGGCGCGGTTGCTCTCGTCCTGCTGGCTGATCTGGCCGGCCACGTGCACGCGGCCACGGCCGTTGCCGAACTCGACGCCGATATCGCCGGAAAGCTGGTACTTGTTGCCGTCGCCGGCGGAGTACTGGCCGTAGTCCACGGCCAGGCTGCCGCCACGGCCGCTGCCCTTGAGCACGATGTTGATGACGCCGGCGATGGCGTCCGAGCCGTACTGCGCCGACGCGCCGTCGCGCAGCACTTCCACGCGCTCGATCGCGGCGATCGGGATCGCGTTGATGTCCACCGCCGACGAGCCACGGCCGATGCTGCCGTTGACGTTGATCATCGCCGAGGTGTGGCGCCGCTTGCCGTTGACCAGCACCAGCACCTGGTCCGGTGACAGGCCGCGCAGTTGCGCCGGGCGCACGCCGCTGGTGCCGTCGGTCAGGGCAGGGCGCGGGAAGTTCAGTGAGGGCAGGGCGCGTGACAGGGCGGTGGCCAGTTCACTGGTGCCGGTGGACTGCAGCACTTCAGGGGTGATGATGTCGATCGGCGACTGCGATTCGGCGACGGTGCGGTCGGCCACGCGGGTGCCGGTGACGATCACGGTGTCCAGGGTGTTGGCGGCGGTGCCGGCCTGCTGGGCGGCGGCGACGAACGGAGAGCCACCGAGTGCGACAGCGACGGCGGCGGCGATCAGGCTGGTCTTGCGGGTCATCGGGATGGGGCTCCGGTTGGCGGGGGCGGCACCGGAATCGACATCACGGGGGTGAGGCGGACGGCGGTTGTTGCGGTGCGCAATACAGCAATTAACGGGATATTCAGTGCCTGTCAAATGCCGGTCATCGGAAAAAACGTTGCAGCAGCAACCATTTAGCCCGGACAGGCATCGGCGGGGAGGAGACCCGGGACGCGCGCGGCGGGGACGTGGGAGAGAGGAACGTCGGCCACTGCGCATCCCGGGACGCGTCAAGTATTCGTTAACGCTAGAATTGCGTCGCAGGAATAGTGCTCACCAGCACATTCCATCCGGTTATATGGACCCCTTCCCCGATGATCTCCCTTCGTAATTTCGCCTTGCGCCGCGGCGAGCGGCTGCTGTTGTCCAATGTCGACCTGACCCTGCACGCCGGTTACCGGGTAGGTGTGGTCGGCCGCAACGGTGCTGGCAAATCCAGCCTGTTCGCGGCGGTGAAGGGCGAACTGGAGGCCGACAAGGGTGACGTCGACCTGCCCGGCAAGGTCCGTATCGCCAGCGTGGCCCAGGAAACCCCGTCGCTGCCGGACCCGGCGCTGAGCTTCGTGCTGGGCGGCGATACCGAGGTGGCCGCGGTGCTGGCCGAAGAGGCCGAGGCAACCGCCCGCGAAGACTGGGAGGCGGTGGCCAACGCACACACCAAGATGGCCGAGATGGGCGCCTACGACGCCGAAGCGCGCGCCGGCAAGCTGCTGCACGGCCTCGGCTTCCCCGCCGAGACGCACCACCGTGCGGTGTCCTCGTTCTCCGGTGGCTGGCGCGTGCGCCTGAACCTGGCCCGTGCGCTGATGATGCCCAGCGACCTGCTGCTGCTCGACGAACCGACCAACCACCTGGACCTGGACGCGGTGTACTGGCTGGAACAGTGGCTGCTGAAGTACCCAGGCACCTTGTTGCTGATCTCGCATGACCGCGAGTTCCTCGACAACGTGGCCACCCACACCCTGCACCTGCACGGCGGCGGCGCCAAGCTCTACCCGGGCGGCTACACCGATTTCGAGCGCCAGCGCGCCGAACAGCTGCGCCAGCAGCAGATCGCGCACGAGAAGGAGCAGGCCGAGCGCGCCCACCTGCAGAGCTTCATCGACCGCTTCAAGGCGCAGGCCAGCAAGGCCGCGCAGGCGCAGAGCCGCATGAAGCGCCTGGCCAAGCTGGCCGGCACCGAAGCGGTGCGCGCCGAACGCGAGTTCCGCATCGAGTTCGCGCCGCCGGCCAAGCTGCCGTTCTCGCTGATCCGCCTGAACCACGTCGAGGCCGGCTACGGCCAGGATGCGGTGATCCTGCACAACGTCGGCTTCGGCCTGGAAGCGGGCCAGCGCATTGGCCTGCTCGGCCCCAACGGCGCCGGCAAGACCACCCTGGTGAAGACCCTGGTGGGTGAACTGGCGCCGATCGTCGGTGAGCGCATGGCGCACCCGGACCTGAAGATCGGCTACTTCGCCCAGCACACGGTGGAGTCGCTGCACGAAGGCCAGTCGCCGATGGAGCACTTCCGCGAGATTGCCCCGGATGCGCCGAACCAGTCGTTCCGCGATTTCCTTGGCAAGTGGAATTTCCCGGGCGACCGCGCGTTCGAGCCGGTCGATGGTTTCTCCGGTGGCGAGCGCGCACGCCTGGCGCTGGCGCTGATCGCCTGGCAGCAGCCGAACGTGCTGCTGCTGGACGAACCGACCAACCACCTTGACCTGGAAATGCGCGAAGCGCTGGCCGAAGCACTGGCCACCTTCGAAGGCGCGATCGTGATGGTCTCGCATGACCGCCACCTGATCGGCCTGGTCTGCGATACCTACTGGCGCGTGGCCGATGGCGTGGTCGAGCCGTTCGACGGTGACCTGGATGCATACGCCGCGTGGCTGCGCACCCGTCCGCAGGCGCAGGGCACGAAGGCCCGCATGGAGCAGGTGGAAGAGCCGGTGGTGGTCAAGACCGCCCCGGTGGCACAGGTGGTGCAGAAAAAGCCGGTGAACCCGCACAAGCTGGCCGCGGCCGAAGCCAAGGTGGCCGAGCTGGAAAGTGCGCTGGCCGAACTGGATCGCCAGCTGGCCGATCCGGCCAACTATGCCGATGCCAGCCGCATGGCCGTGCTCGGCCGCGATCGGGAAACCGCCGCCGCGCAGCTGGAAAAGGCTGAAGCGGCGTGGATGGAGCTGCTGGAGTCGTAATCGGTAGTGCCGGCCGCTGGCCAGCTGCCTTCTCTGTAGAGCCGAGCCATGCTCGGCTTATGCGCGCAGCGCGGGTTCGCACATGAAGCAGCCGAGCGTGGGCTCGGCGCTACATCATGCCTGCGCCTGCAGCCACTCGCGGAAGCGCTTGGCCGGCTCGCGCTCGGCGCGCGAGCGTAGCCGCGTCAGCCAGTAGCGGCCCAGCTCCAGCGTGGTGCCGAACGGCTGCAGCAGGCGGCCTTCGGCCAGTTCCTGCTCGAACATGCGCAGCGGCAGCAAGGCCACGCCGGCCCCTCCGGCGGCGGCCATCGCCACCGTCAGCGAGGAATCGAACACCGGCCCACGCGCTTCCACGCCGTTGACGCCGGCCGCCTGCAGCCAGCGCGGCCATTCGTCGCTGCGATAGGAACGCAACAACGGCAGCGCGGCCAGGTCGCGCGGCTGCTTCAGCCGCCGCGCCAATGCCGGGGCGCACAGCGGCGCGAAGGGCGCATCGAGGATCGCCGTGCAGGCCTGGCCCTGCCAGTCGCCATCACCGAAGCGGATGGCCAGATCCAGCCCTTCGCCGGCCAGGTCGATGCGGTTGTTGTGGGTCTGCAGGCGCAGCTCGATGTCCGGATGCGCGGCCTCGAATGCGGCCAGCCGTGGCAGCAGCCAGCCGGTGGCAAAGGTGCCGACCACCCCCAGTGTCAGCACTTCGCGGGCCGGCCCGCCGGTGTAGCGCGCGATGCTGGCCGAGATGCGTTCGAACGATTCGTTGAGCACCGGATACAGCGCTGCGCCTTCATCGGTCAGCGCCACGCCGCGCGGCAGGCGATGGAACAGGCGGATGCCGAGCCGGTCTTCCAGGCCCCGGATCTGGTGGCTCAGCGCCGCCTGGCTGACACACAGCTCCAGCGCGGCACGGGTGAAGTTCTGATGGCGGGCGGCGGCTTCAAAAGCACGCAGCGCGTTCAGCGGCAGGGTCGGGTGCAGCATCGGAAAGCCGTGAGCCATGGTGATGGCTGATCCTACCGTTCAATAAGGAATTTCGTAAATCTCAACAAGTTGGTTACGACAGGCATGAGTTCAACTTATGGCTTGCCTTGATTTTTCGCGCTGGTCGGCTGCAGGGGAAGCGCCAATAATCGAGTGGTCACCAGGAGAACCCCTATGCTCGCCCGTCGCCGATTCCTGCAGTTCAGTGGTGCTGCCGTTGCTTCCTCGCTGCTTGCCCCGGCGTTGGCGCGAGCTGTTTCCCCATCGTCCGGCATATCCGCCGCGAACGCCGCCATTGCCGACGCCGCCGATTTCGCCGCGCTGGAGAAAGCCAGCGGTGGCCGACTGGGCGTCACCGTGCTGAACACCGGTAACGGCCGTCGCATCGGCGGACATCGTCAGGACGAGCGCTTCCCGATGTGCAGCACGTTCAAGTCGATGCTGGTTGCCCATGTGCTGAGCCTTGCCGATGCAGGCCGCGTTTCGCTCGACACACGTGTGCCCATCGCCGAAAAGGATCTGCTGTCCTACGCCCCGGTGGCGCGCCGCCATGTGGGCAAGGACCTGACGGTGCGCGACCTGTGCCGGGGCACGCTGACCACCAGCGACAACACGGCGGCCAACCTGCTGCTGGAGGTGGTGGGCGGGCCGTCGGTGCTGACGGCATTCCTGCGCGGGCAGGGCGACAGCGTTACCCGCAATGACCGCAACGAGCCGGACGTGAATCTGTTCGCGAAGGGAGACCCGCGCGATACCACCAGCCCGGCCGCGATGGCCACCAGCTTGGCCCGCTTCGCGGTGGGCAATGGCCTGCAGCCGGCATCGCGCCAGCAGTTCACTGACTGGCTCATCGACAACCAGACCGGCGATGCCTGCCTGCGCGCTGGGCTGGGCAAGCGCTGGCGAGTGGGGGACAAGACCGGCAGCAACGGTGATGACACGCGCAACGACATCGCCGTGCTGTGGCCGCATGCGGGCGGCGCAGCGTGGGTGGTCACCGCCTATCTGCAGGGCGCGTCGGTCGATGACGACCAGCGCGCAGCGGTGCTTGCACGGGTGGGGGCGCTGGCCGACGCGATGATCGGATGAGGTAACCGGGGTCATTCGAAAACGGCTTGCCGGATCGGTTCAGCGCGCGCATCCTGCGCGCGTTCCAACCCCACGGAAGACCCCATGAGCCATGAACTGATCTACCTGTTGCTGATCTTCGCGCTGCTGGTGATCCCACGCGCGTTGCAGCGTTTCAGCCTGCCTGCCCCGTTGACCTGCCTGCTGTTCGGCATCATCGCCATGCTCTGGCTGGGGGATCAGGCACATGATGCGGTGATCGGACTGCTGGCCACCCTGGGCATTTCCTCGCTGTTCCTGTTCGCCGGCCTGGAAGTGGATCTGCAGGCGCTGCGCCGGGGCATGTGGCCGCTGCTGGCACATCTGGTGATCCGTACCGGCACGCTGTTCGGCGTCGGCTGGTTGGCCTGGCGTTACGCAGGATTGCCATGGCAGGCCGCCGGGCTGCTGGCGTTGGCGCTGCTGACGCCCTCGACCGGTTTCATCATGGACTCGCTGTCGCGGCTGGGCCTGAGCGAGGACGAACGGTTCTGGGTCACCAGCAAGGCCATTGCCGGTGAGCTGCTGGCGCTGGCTGCCTTGTTCATCGTGCTGCAGGCGGGCGATCCGGGCCACATGGCGCTGTCCAGCCTGGCGCTGCTGGCGATGATGGTCGGCCTGCCGCTGCTGTTCATCGCGCTGGGCCGCTGGGTGGCGCCGCACGCGCCGGGCTCGGAGTTCTCGCTGCTGGTGATGGTCGGCATGGTGGCGGCCTACATCACCTACCTGCTGGGCGTGTATTACCTGGTGGGCGCGTTCATCGCCGGCCTGGTCGCGCGCCTGCTGCACCAGCGCATGCCGCTGCTGGCCTCGCACGAGAACCTGCACGCGCTGCGCCTGTTCGCCTCGTTCTTCGTGCCGTTCTACTTCTTCAACGCGGGCACCAAGGTGCCCAGCGAAGCGTTGAGCTTCGAGGCGCTGGGGCTGGGCATCGTGATCACCCTGGTGGTGCTGCCGCTGCGCATCGGCGTGGTCTGGCTGCAGCGCCGGGTGATGTTCGGCGAGAGCTTCCGCAGCAGCCTGCGCGTCTCGCTGGCGCTGGCTCCGACCCTGATCTTCACCTTGGTGCTGGCGGCGATCATGCGCGAGCGTTTCCAGATTCCGGCGGTGCTGTTCGGCGCGCTGCTGCTGTACGCCGCACTGACCACGCTGCTGCCGTCGCTGGTGTTCCGCACGCCGTTCGACGTCGATCCGGTGGAGCAGGAACCGGCGGGCGAGGGCGAGGCCGCACCGGTAGCGGCCACCGAGGTCAGCCACGCCGAGCCGCCGAAGGCGCCGCTGCCACCGCAGGGCTGAGCCGCGGACGCGTGCAGCGGCTTGCACTCCCGCGTGCCAACACAGACACTGCGCGCCCGTGAAGCGCGCCCTGTCGTGGGCGGCCACAGCCAGGAGCAACAGGCGTGACCCAGGAAAGCAACCCAGACCGCAGCCTGTTGCCGGGCAAGATCCTGTTGTGGTTCTCGGCGGTCGCGCTGCTGGTCCTGCTGGGCTGCAGCTGGTCGATGCCCCCGGTCGATGCCTCCGGTTTCCGGCAGACACAGACTGCTCTGTCGATCGACTGGTTGCTGCGCGGCGGTCCCTGGCTGGACTACGTGACCCCGGTGCTGGGCGCGCCTTGGTCGATCCCGTTCGAGTTCCCGTTCTACCAGTGGTTGGCGGCGTTGCTGTCCAGCGTCACCGGCATGAGTGCCGACAACAGCGGGCGGCTGGTCTCCACCGTCTTCCATGCCGGCTGCATCTGGCTGGTCTACCGCACGCTGCTGGCATGGCGCCCTGATCGCACGCTGGCGCTATCCGTGGCCGGCGCCTTCGCCGTTTCACCGTACGCGCAGTTCTGGGGGCGCTCGGTGATGATGGAATCCAGCGCGGTGTTCTTTGGCCTGCTCTTTGTCTGGGCGATGGCACGCCTGCGCAGCCAGCCGCGCGCGTGGGTGGGCCTGGTTGCCGTCGTCGCGGCGGTGCTGTCGGCGGCCATCAAGGTGACTTCGTTCTTCGGCTTTGCCGCGTTCGTTGCACTGGCCTTCCTGTGGCTGGCCCTGCGCGAGCACGGCTGGCGTCCGCGGTGGCTGCAGCAGCATTGGCAGCTGCTGTTCTGGGGTGGCCTGTCCGCGCTTGCCGTGCTGGCCACGCTCAGCCTGTGGTTGCAGCATGCCGATGCGCTGAAGGCGCAGTCGGCGCTGGGCCGGCAGATCACCTCCGATGCTCTGTCCACCTGGAATTACGGCACCCTGCAGCAGCGCCTGGATCCGGCTACCTGGTGGGGCACGGTGTTCAAGAAGCGCTTCTCCGGTGCGATCGGCTCCAACTGGATCTTCCTGATCTTCGTCATCGCCGGGCTGTGGCAGAAGCGCACGCGCACGGCGGTGGCTGTCCTGCTGCTGGCCTACCTGGCGCCGTTCCTGGTCTTCACCAACCTGCACATCGCCCATCCCTACTACCAGGCGGCCAATATCGTGTTCGCCACGTCGATCATCGGCCTGGTGCTGTGGTCGACGGTGCTGGCGGCCGAAGCGGCGGGCAAGCCGCGCCGTGGCGTTGCGCTGGCGATCTTCCTGTGCGTGCTGTCGGTGGGCTTTGGCCTGGTGAAGTCGCTGAAGGACATCAAGGAGGCACGCGAGCCGACACCGGTTTCGCAGATCGCCGAGGCCATCCGGACCGGCACCCCGGCGCAGGGTGTGGTGGTCGCGTTCGGTCAGGACTGGTCCTCCGAGCTGCCGTATTTCTCCGGCCGCCGCGCGGTGATGATTCCGGACTGGGCATCGGACGACGTGCTCGCATCGCTGGCTGCAGATGACGCAGCACTGGGTGGATTGCCGCTGGCCGCACTGGTCAACTGCCCCAGCCAGGTGGGCAGCAGCCCCGAGCGCGAGCAGTGGCAGGCGGAGATCATCCGCCGCTATGCCGCCGGTGGCCAGAAGCAGGACGTCGGCGGTTGCGAGGTCTGGCTGCACCGATGAGGTGACGTGGCCGGTGCGCAGGGTTTGCGCGCACCGGCCCGGGTCGTTAGGGTTGGGGCATGAGACTGCCTGCCGTAGTTACCGCTTCCGCCCTCCTGCTCAGCCTCGCTGCCTGCTCGCAGCGTTCCGATTCGGTCGCCCATGATCTGGCGACCGCACCGGCCGATGCCTTCATGGCGGCCGTCGCCGCGCATTGCGGCCAGGCCTATGAAGGCCGGGTGGTGGAGGACACGCCGGCGCCGACCGGCAAGGACCCGTTCGCCGGGCAGCGCCTGGTCATGCATGTGCGCGGCTGTGCCGATCCTGCCCATGAATTGCGGATTCCCTTCCATGTGGGGGATGACCACTCGCGCACCTGGGTGCTGACCCGCACCGAAAACGGCCTGCGCCTGAAGCACGACCATCGCCACCCGGATGGCAGCGCGGATGCGATCACCCTCTATGGCGGCGACAGCACGCCGCCGGGCACCGCCGAGCGCCAGCAGTTCCCGGCGGACACCGATTCGGTGGCGATGTTCCGTCGTGCCGACATGCTTGCGTCCACGCACAACACCTGGGCGATGGAGATCGACCCGGACCAGACCTTCGTCTACGAGCTGGCCCGCCCGGACGGCCGCCGCTTCCGCGTGAAGTTCGACCTGAGCAAGCCGGTCGATCTGCCGCCGCCGCCGTGGGGTGACGAGGCCGCGCAGCCAGCCCGGTAGCGCCGGGCCGTGCCCGGCGGGTTTTCTGCAGTTGACCGCGCCACTGCGCTCGCCGGGCATGGCCCGGCGCTACCCCTCAACGCGTACCGAAGCGCGCCCGGCAACCGTTGCTCACCCACACCTGGCCCCGTGAGTAGCCCCAGCTGCGGCCCTCCTGGCAGGCGCTGCCGGACAGCTGCTGCTGCAGCACCGGCCGGCCCTGGCGCTCATCCCAGTCGCAGTTCTGCGTGCGGTTGTTGTTGCTGCTGCAGGTGATGGAGTAGTTGCTGTTGCCGCCGCCCCAGCCACCGCCCCCGCCACCCCAGCCGCGAGCTTCGGCGAATTCGGCGCGGCAGCCGTTGCTGACCCACACCGCGCCGTTGCGCACCCCCCAGGTACGGCCTTCGTCGCAGGGGCTGCCGGACAGCTGGCGGACCAGGCGGGCATTGCGCCAGCCGACCGGGCAGCTGCGTTCGCGATTGTTCTGGCTCTCACAGCGGATGGTTTCGCCGGGCCGGCCGTTGTTGCCGCCCCAGCCACCGCCGTTGCCGCCGCCCCAGCCACCACGGGCCTCGACGAATTCGGCGCGGCAGCCATTGCTGACCCAGATGCTGCCATTGCGGCTGCCCCAGGTGCGGCCCTCGTCGCAGGCGCTGCCGGACAGCTGGCGGACCAGCTGCGCATTGCGCCAGCCTGTATTGCACACGCGTTCTCGGTTGTTCTGGCTCTCGCAACGGATCACCCCGCTTTGCGCGGCGGCCGGGGCGGAGGGCAGGGCGAGCGTGGCGATGGTGCCCAGGCTCAGGGTCACGGCCAGGCGGGCCAGGGACAGCGGATTCATGGCGGCATCCCATACGGTGGCAGGTGCCTGACTATAGGGAGGGGGATGATCAAGCCGGTGTGACTGGCCGGATTTGCCCCGGCCGGGGCCTCGGCCGCAGAATACGAGGCTTTCCGGCCCCCATCCGGTGCCGGCGTTCTCCAGCGGAGCTTCCCCCAATGCGTACCCACTTCTGCGGCCTGGTCGACGAGACCCTGATTGGCCAGACTGTCACCCTCGCCGGTTGGACCGACGTGGCCCGTAACCAGGGCGGCGTCTGCTTCATCGATCTCCGCGATCATGAAGGCATCGTGCAGGTGACCGTGGAGGTCGACAACGCCGAAGTGTTCGCCGTGGCCGCTTCGCTGGGCTACGAGGACGTGCTGCAGGTGGAGGGCGTCGTGCGCGCCCGCCACGCGGTGAACGACAAGATGCGCACCGGCAAGGTGGAAGTGATCGCCACCGCCATCACCGTGCTGAACAAGGCTGCGCCGCTGCCGTTCCACGCCCACGAGAACCCGGGCGAGGAAACCCGCCTGAAGTACCGCTACCTGGACCTGCGCCGTCCGGAAATGCAGCGCATGCAGCGCACCCGCATCAAGCTGGTGCAGGCCCTGCGCCGCCACCTGGACGAGAAGGGCTTCCAGGACATCGAGACCCCGATCCTGACCAAGGCCACCCCGGAAGGCGCCCGCGACTTCCTGGTGCCGGCGCGCATGCACCCGGGCGAGTTCTACGCCCTGCCGCAGAGCCCGCAGCTGTTCAAGCAGATCCTGATGGTGGCCGGCTTCGACCGTTACTACCAGATCGCGCGCTGCTTCCGCGACGAAGCCCTGCGTGCCGACCGCCAGCTGGAATTCACCCAGCTGGACATGGAATTCGCCTTCGTCCGCGAGCGCGACGTGCAGGACTTCGTCGAAGACATGATCCGCGCCATCTTCAAGGAAGTGGTCGACGTCCAGCTGGATGCCAGCTTCCCGCGCATGACCTGGGCCGAGGCGATGCGCCGCTACGGTTCGGACAAGCCGGACCTGCGCATCGCGCTGGAGCTGGTGGACGTGGCTGAACTGGTCAAGGACAGCGAATTTGCCGTGTTCACCGGCCCGGCCAACGATGCCGAAGGCCGCGTTGCCGCGCTGCGCATCCCGGGCGGTGCAGCGCTCAGCCGCAAGCAGATCGACGAGTACGCCGCGCATGCCGCCAAGTACGGTGCCAAGGGTCTGGCCTACATCAAGATCGCCGACAACGGCGAAGTCAGCTCGCCGATCCAGAAGTTCTTCAGCGAGGCTTCCTTCGCTGCGCTGGTCGCCCATGTTGGCGCCGGCAACGGCGACATCGTGTTCTTCGGCGCCGGCAGCTACAACAAGGTCTCCGACTTCATGGGTGCGCTGCGCCTGAAGGCCGGCAAGGACTTCGGCCTGATCGCCGATGGCTGGGCGCCGCTGTGGGTCACCGACTTCCCGATGTTCGAATGGGACGAGGAAGAACAGCGCTACGTCGCCCTGCATCACCCCTTCACCGCACCGGCCGTGGATGACATCGCCGACCTGCGCGCCAACGCCCGTACCGCCGTCTCGCGCGGCTACGACATGGTGCTCAACGGCAATGAAATCGGCGGCGGTTCGATCCGTATCCACCGTCCGGACATGCAGAGCGCAGTGTTCGAGCTGCTCGGCATCGGCGCCGAAGAGGCCCGTGCCAAGTTCGGATTCCTGCTCGACGCGCTGAACTACGGCGCGCCGCCGCACGGTGGCATCGCCTTCGGCATCGACCGCATCGCCGCGCTGATGGCCGGCACCGAGTCGATCCGCGACGTCATCCCGTTCCCGAAGACCACCGGTGCACAGGATCTGATGACCGACGCGCCGTCGCCGATCGTCGACGCGCAGCTGGCCGAAGTGCACATCCAGGTTCGCCCCAAGACCAACTGATCAGGAGATCCAGGCAATGACCGAGTTTGCGTTTTCGCTGGAGTGGGAAAAGCTGGGCAATGAAGGCTCCGAGGCCAACCTGGTCACCGAGCGTGCACGCGTGTTCGGTGGTTGGCTGGTCCGCGTCGGTACCAACCCGGCGGCGATGGCCCTGACCTTCGTCGCCGACGGCGAAGGCCGTTGGGACGGTGAAGACTTCGGCGTCGAGGATTACGAGGACGACGAAGAGGAAGAGTACGAAGAGGACGAGGAAGAAGAGGACGAGGACGAAGAGGAGTACGAGGAAGAGGACGAGGAAGAAGAAGCGGAGTCGCCTGAAAAGGCTTGACCCCCGCTTCGCCCTGGCGTCAACTTCCTGCATGTATTCGATCCGCCGCGCCACTGTGGACGACGCGCCGACCCTGTCGGCGCTGGCCGCCCGCACGTTCACCGAAACCTTCGGCCATCTGTACCCGCCGCAGGACCTGCAGGCCTTCCTGGAGGAGGCCTACACGGTCGAGCGCCAGCGCGTGATCCTGGCCCACCCCGATTACGCGGTGTGGCTGCTGGAACTGGATGGGGAGGCGGTCGGCCATGCCGCCGCCGGCCCCTGTGGCCTGCCGCATCCGGATGTGAAACCCGGTGACGGCGAACTCAAGCGCTTGTACCTGATCAAGACGCAGCAGAGCTGCGGCTGGGGCAGCCGCCTGCTGGAAACCGCGCTGACCTGGCTGGAGCGCGAAGGCCCGCGCACGCTGTGGCTGGGTGTGTGGTCGGAGAACTTCGGCGCGCAACGCTTCTACGCCCGCTATGGTTTCGAGAAGGCCGGCGAGTACCTGTTCCCGGTCGGCGATACCAACGATCTTGAATTCATCCTGCGCCGCGCACCGCGCGCGGCCTGACGTTCACCGCCGCTTGCTGCGCGCGCGTGTTCAATCACCTCACGTTCCTGCCCCGCTGACCGCCAGGCTGTTTGCATGACTCCCCCCGTATTGCTGCTGCATGGCATCTGGAATGCCCGCGCCTGGGTCGGGCCGCTGGCCTGGCGCCTGCGCGCGCGTGGTTTCCAGGTGCATGCGTTCGGTTACTCCTCGGTGTTCGGTGGTCCCGACGTGGCGGTGCCCCAGCTGCTGGAACGGTTGGCCGACGCCGGGCCGTTGTCGCTGGTCGGCCACAGCCTGGGCGGGTTGCTGGCGCTGGAAGCGCTGCGGCGCAATCCGCAGCTGCCGGTGCAGCGGGTGGTCTGCCTGGGTTCACCGCTGCGCGGCAGTGGCACCGCACGCTCGTTGTCCGAGCACGGCTGGGGCCTGGCGCTGGGACGCAGCAGCGAGCTGCTGCTCGATGGCCTGCCGGACTGGCAGGGCAGGGCCGAGGTTGGCCTGATCGCCGGCTCGGTGCCGCATGGGCTGGGCAGCCTGCTGGGTGCCATCGACGATGCCTCCGACGGCACCGTGGCACTGGCCGAGACCCGGCTGCCGGGCCTGGCCGACCATTGCGTGGTCCGCACCAGCCACAGCGGCCTGGTGGTGTCGCCCGACGCCGCGCGGCAGACCGCGCATTTCCTGCGTCATGGCAAGTTCGACCACAGCCGCGACGCGGCGGCAGCATAGGGGCAGGGGAGGCAGGGCCGCCCTGTGGAGCCGAGCCCATGCTCGGCTGCATTCCGTCGGGCCCATTGGGCCGAGCATGGGCTCGGCTCTACAACAATACGGGCCTAGACACGGTTGCAGCGCCCGATCAGGTAGAATCCGCGCCTTGATCCTGAAGCAGCCAGACGGTAGCACCCATGGGTAGAGGCCCCTCCATCGAAGCCCGCAAGAACGCGTCCGACGCGAAGCGCGGCAAGATTTTCACCAAGATCATCCGCGAGATCGGCGTTGCCGCGCGCGGCGGTGGAGGCGACCCCAACAACAACCCGCGCCTGCGCGTGGCCGTGGACAAGGGCCTGGCCGTGAACATGTCCAAGGACGTGATCGAGCGTGCCATCAAGAAGGCGACCGGTGAGCTGGAAGGCGTCGACTACGAGGAAGTCCGCTACGAGGGCTACGCCCCGGGTGGCGTGGCCGTGATCGTCGACTGCCTGACCGACAATCGCGTACGCACCGTGGCCGATGTCCGCCATGCGTTCAGCAAGTGCGGTGGCAACATGGGCACCGAGGGCTCGGTGGCCTTCATGTTCAAGCGCCTGGGCGTGCTCAGCTTCGCCGCAGGGGCCGACGAGGAAGCCATCACCGAAGCGGCCATTGAAGCCGGTGCCGATGACATCGTGGTCTACCCCGATGACGGCTCGATCGATGTGGTCACCAGCCCTGACGCGTTCAACGCGGTGAAGGATGCGATGGCCGCCGCCGGCCATGTCGCCGACCACGCCGAGATCACCTTCCGCGCGGACAACGACATCAAGGTTGAAGGCGACGTCGCCCTGCAGGTCAAGAAGCTGCTGGACATGCTCGAAGACCTGGACGACGTGCAGGACGTGTATTCCAACGCCGAACTCGGCGCCGACGCCTACGCCTGAGCCGTCTTCGACGGCCTGGGCGCGGGCCGTTGAACGGTCACCGCGGACAGTCATGAGCCCATACGCCTGCCAGCGCATCCCGTTCCGCCCCGCCAGGAGTGCAGCATGACCCGCATCCTCGGCATCGACCCCGGTTCGCAGCGGACCGGGGTCGGCATCATCGATGTCGATGCCGCCGGCCGCGTCACCTACGTGCACCACCAGCCACTGGTGCTGCTGGGCGCCGACGACTTCCCGCAGCGCATGAAGCTGCTGGTGCTGGGCCTGGCCGACCTGTGCCGCGAGTACCAGCCGCAGGAAGTGGCCATTGAAAAGGTGTTCATGGCCCGCAATCCCGATTCGGCGCTGAAGCTGGGCCAGGCCCGGGGCGCGGCGATCTCGGCCGTGGTGCTGCGCGACCTGCCGGTGCACGAATACGCCGCCAGCGAGATCAAGCTCGCCGTGGTTGGCCGTGGTGGCGCCGAAAAGCAACAGGTTCAACACATGGTCGGGCTCATGCTCAACCTGAAAACCAAGCTGCAGGCCGACGCGGCCGACGCGTTGGCAGTGGCGATCACCCATGCCCACGTACGGGCAACGGCCAACCGCCTGGGGCTCAGTGCCCGCCAGGCGTGGGGCCGAAAATGAGGAGCTGCACGCAATGATCGGACGACTGCGCGGCATCGTCGCCTACAAGGCGCCGCCGTGGCTGGTGGTGGACGTGAACGGGGTGGGCTACGAACTGGAGGCGCCGATGAGCACCTTCTACGACCTGCCTGAGCTCGGCCGCGAGGTCACGCTGTACACCCACTACGCGCAGAAGGAAGACAGCGTTTCGCTGTACGGCTTCCTGCGCGAGGGTGAGCGGCGCCTGTTCCGCGACGTGCAGAAGGTCAGTGGCATCGGCGCGAAGATCGCGCTGGCGGTGTTGTCCGGCGTTTCCGTCGAGGAGTTCGCGCGCATGGTCCAGGCCGGTGACATCACCGCGCTGACCCGTATCCCCGGCATCGGCAAGAAGACTGCCGAGCGCATGGTACTGGAACTGCGTGACCGCGCCGCCCAGTTCGGCGCCGGCGGCGCGCTGCCCACCGGCAGCGGCCCGGCCCCGGCCGACCCGCTGTCCGATGCCACCGTGGCCCTGCAGCAGCTGGGCTACAAGCCGGCCGAAGCGGCACGCATGGCCCGCGACGCCTTCAATGAAGGCGACGAAGTGGCCACCGTGATCCGCAAGGCGCTGCAGTCGGCGCTGCGCTGAGCCGCGTCCCTTTCCTTCAACGAACCGCCTGAGCATCGCCAGGAGTCCCATGTCCAGCAGTCAAACCCCGCACGCAGCTGCCTCCGGCAGCCACGGTCACGCCCCTCCAGCAGGAGGCATGGCGCTGATCATCGGTGCGATCGGCGTGGTGTTCGGCGATATCGGTACCAGCCCGCTGTACACGCTGAAGGAGGCGTTCTCGCCGCACTACGGGCTCAACAGTGACCACGACACCGTGCTGGGCGTGCTGTCGCTGGCGTTCTGGGCGCTGAACATCGTGGTCACGCTGAAGTACGTGACCATCATCATGCGCGCCGACAACGACGGCGAGGGCGGCATCATGGCGCTGATGGCGTTGACCCAGCGCACGCTGCGCAACGGCTCGCGCTCGGCCTACGTGGTCGGCATCCTCGGCATTTTCGGTGCCTCGCTGTTCTTCGGCGACGGCGTGATCACCCCGGCGATATCGGTGCTGGGTGCGGTGGAAGGCCTGGAGGTGGCCGCGCCGGGCCTGCATGCCTTCATCGTGCCGATCACGGTGGTGGTGCTGTTGATGGTGTTTGCGGCGCAGCGCTTCGGTACCGAGAAGATCGGCAAGGCCTTCGGCCCCATCACATCGGTCTGGTTCATCTCGCTGGCGGCGATCGGCATCTACAACATCGTCGATGCGCCGGAAGTGCTCAAGGCATTCAACCCGTGGTGGGCGATCCGCTTCTTCATGGAGCACAGCTGGCATGGGATCTTCATCCTCGGCGCAGTGGTGCTGGCGGTGACCGGTGGCGAGGCGCTTTACGCCGACATGGGCCACTTCGGTGCCAAGCCGATCCGACACGCCTGGTACTTCTTCGTGCTGCCGTGCCTGGTGCTGAACTACCTGGGGCAGGGCGCACTGGTGCTCAACCACCCCGAGGCGCTGAAGAACCCGTTCTTCGAGGCAGTGCCGTCGTGGGCGCTGTACCCGATGATCATCCTGGCCACGATGGCGGCGGTGATCGCGTCCCAGTCGGTCATCACCGGCGCGTTCTCGGTCTCGCGTCAGGCGATGCAACTGGGCTACATCCCGCGCATGCGCATCAAGCACACCTCGCACGACACCATCGGCCAGATCTACATCCCGGGCATCAACTGGGGCATCGCGGTGATGGTGATCGGCCTGGTGCTGGCCTTCCGCAGCTCGTCCAACCTGGCGGTGGCCTACGGCATCTCGGTGTCGGCCACCATGCTGATCGACACCCTGCTGCTGGCCCTGGTGGCCCGTTCGCTGTGGCCGAAGGCGCGCGCCTGGCTGCTGCCGCTGTGCGTGGTGTTCTTCATCATCGATCTGGGCTTCGTCATCGCCAACGGTGCCAAGCTGCTGCAGGGCGCCTGGTTCCCGGTGGTGCTGGGCATCTTCCTGTTCACCATGATGCGCACGTGGCGCCGTGGCCGCGAGCTGCTGCGCGATGAGATCCGCAAGGACGGCATCCGTCTGGATACCTTCCTGCCGGGCCTGATGCTGGCACCGCCGGTACGCGTGCCGGGCACCGCGGTATTCCTCACCGCCGACCCGACCGTGGCCCCGCATGCGCTGATGCACAACCTCAAGCACAACAAGGTGCTGCACGAGCGCAACGTGTTCCTGCACGTGGAAACCCTGCCGATTCCGTATGCGATGGAAGGGCAGCGGCTGAAGATCGAATCGGTGGGCGACGAGTTCTACCGCGTCTATGTGCGCTTCGGCTTCATGGAAACCCCGGACGTGCCGCTGGCGCTGATGCGCTCGTGTGACCACGGTGGCATCTACTTCGACCCGATGGACACCACCTTCTTCGCCAGCCGCGAAACCATCGTGGCCACCGCCAACCGCGGCATGCCGATCTGGCGCGACAAGCTGTTCGCGCTGATGCACCGGAATGCCGCGCCGGCGACCGGCTTCTTCCGGATTCCGGGTAACCGGCTGGTGGAACTCGGCGCGCAGGTGGAGATTTAATCTCCACCGTCGATTCCTCCAGAGATCCGTCCACGCATGGCGTGGATCTACCGTGCCGACCAACGGTCGGCACCCACCAAAGCAGAACGCCGTTCCGACAGACCGCAGGAAACTGTCGAAGGCGGGGTGGGTCCGGTTGCGGGGGCGTGAGCGCCATGGATGGCGCGACCGAGCCTACATGGACGTATTTACGGCGTCCCCCGCAACCGGACCCACCCCGCCATTCCCCCAGGAAGCCCGCTTCGGCTGTTGCTCTGGATGTTGCCGTTGCCTCTGCGGGTGCCGGGCGCAGCCCGGCCGAATCACCCCGCTTTTGCCGCATAATCAGCACATGACCGACGACCGCATCATCGGCGCCGGCGCCACCCGCGAGGATGACGCCGCCGACGCCAGCATCCGCCCCAAGCGCCTGGCCGACTATCTCGGCCAGGCCCCGGTGCGCGAGCAGATGGAGATCTATATCGAAGCGGCCAAGGGGCGCGGCGACGCGCTCGACCACGTGCTGATCTTCGGGCCGCCCGGCCTGGGCAAGACCACGCTCAGCCACGTCATCGCCAACGAACTGGGCGTGGCCCTGCGGGTGACCTCCGGCCCGGTGATCGAAAAGGCCGGCGACCTGGCCGCACTGCTGACCAACCTGCAGCCGCACGACGTGCTGTTCGTGGACGAGATCCACCGCCTGTCGCCGGTGGTCGAGGAAGTGCTGTACCCGGCGATGGAAGACTTCCAGATCGACATCATGATCGGTGAGGGCCCCGCGGCCCGTTCGATCAAGATCGACCTGCCGCCGTTCACCCTGATCGGTGCCACCACCCGCGCCGGCCTGCTGACCGCGCCGCTGCGCGACCGCTTCGGCATCGTCCAGCGGCTGGAGTTCTACAGCGTCGAGGAGCTGACCCGGATCGTGCGCCGTTCGGCCACCATCCTCGGCATCGACTGCACCCCCGACGGCGCCGGCGAGATCGCGCGGCGCGCGCGCGGCACCCCGCGTATCGCCAACCGCCTGCTGCGCCGCGTGCGCGACTACGCGCAGGTGAAGGCGGGCGGCCACATCGACGAGGCCGTGGCGCAGGCCGCGATGAAGATGCTCAAGGTTGATCCGGAAGGCTTCGACGAGCTCGACCGGCGCCTGCTCAATACCCTGGTCGACTACTTCGATGGCGGCCCGGTCGGCATCGAGTCGCTGGCCGCGGCGCTGTCCGAGGAACGCGGCACGCTGGAAGACGTGGTCGAGCCGTACCTGATCCAGCAGGGCTTCCTGGTGCGCACCGCGCGCGGCCGCATGGCCACCCACAAGGCCTACCGGCACATGGGCCTGAAGCCGAAGAACCCGCCGCAGGACCTGTTCGCGGAGGTTCCCGATGTCGGTTGAGCCACTATTCAGTTGGCCGACACGCATTTACTGGGAAGATACCGACGCAGGCGGCGTGGTCTACCACGCCCGCTACGTGGCCTTCATGGAACGGGCCCGGACCGAATGGATGCGTGCGCTCGGCTACGGCCAGGAGCGCATGCGCGCCGAGCACGGGATGGTCTTCGCGGTGCGCTCGATGCAGATGGATTTCATCAAGCCGGCACGGCTGGATGACACCCTGCAGGTGAGCGCCCGCCTGGTCCAGCTGAAGAAGGCCAGCATGGTCTTCGACCAGCAGATCCTGCGCGACGGCGAGCTGCTGCTGTCGGCCCAGGTCCGCATCGCCGCACTGGAAGCGGCCAGTTTCCGCCCGCGTGGCATGGACGGGGCCGTCCTTGCCATGCTGCAACCCCACCTCCACCCCGAATCCGAACACTGAGGAACAACGGATGATCGCAACGCTCCTGGCCCTGCAGGCCACGGTCACCGAGGCACTGCCGGCCGACGTCAGCAACGCCGCGACACAGACCCTTGCCCAGGCCACCACCGGCGGCGGCATCAACTACCTCGAACTGATGGCCAAGGCCAGCCTGCCGGTGAAGATCATCGTGCTGCTGCTGCTGGTCGGCTCGTTCGTCAGCTGGGTGATCATTTTCCGCAAGGCCCGCGTGTTCAAGCAGGCCACCCGCGAAGCCGACGAGTTCGAGAACCGCTTCTGGTCCGGCGCCGACCTGGGCAAGTTGTACAGCGCCGCCACCGACCGCAGCCGCAGCGTGACCGGCCTGGAAGCCATCTTCGAAGCTGGTTTCCGCGAGTACACCCGCCTGCGCGACAAGCGCCGCCTGGATGGCCGTGCGCAGCTGGAAGGCGCGCAGCGTGCCATGCGCACCACCTACACCCGCGAAGTGGACCAGCTTGAGCGTAACCTGGAACTGCTGGCCAACATCGGTTCGACTGCCCCGTACGTGGGCCTGGTCGGTACCGTGTTCGGCATCATGGTGACCATGCACGACATGATCAGCAGCGGTGCGCAGGCCGGTATCGCCGCCGTCGCGCCAGGCATCTCCGAAGCCCTGTTCGCCACCGCCATCGGCCTGTTCGTGGCGATCCCGGCGGTGTGGGCCTACAACCGCTTCACCACCCGCGTGGAGCGCATGTCGGTGCGGTTCGAGACCTTCGCCGAAGAGTTCAGCTCCATCCTGCAGCGCCAGAGCGCTGGCGACGAGTAAGCGCCTGACCCGGGAGTCCAAGCCATGTCCGCTGCCATCGGTCGCCGCAAGCGCCGCAAGCTGAAATCGGAAATCAACGTCGTTCCCTACATCGACGTCATGCTGGTGCTGCTGATCATCTTCATGGTCACCGCGCCGCTGCTCACCCTGAGCTTCGACGTCGACCTGCCGCAATCCAACGCCAAGGCGCTGGAAAGCAAGCAGGACCCGGTGATCGTCTCGGTGCGCCAGGACGGCCAGCTCAGCCTGAAGCTGCCCGACGCCAAGGAACCGACCGCCGTGTCGGCCGAGGAACTGGAGGGCCGCCTGGCCGGCATCGCCGCCCAGGACAAGGGCGTGCGCGTGATCGTCGCCGCCGACCGTGCCGTGGCCTATGAAAAGGTCATCGCCGCGATGGATGTGATCAAGCGCGCCAAGGTAGACAAGGTAGGCCTGGCCACCGATGCACGCTGACGCCCTGCCACCTCCGCAGCAGCGCGAACCCGGCTGGGGCCTGCCCCTGGCGCTGGCGTTGCTGGTGCACCTGCTGGTCGCGCTGGTCTTCATCGTGGCCTGGTTCTGGTCGCCCGAGCGCAACACCGACGCCGCCGCCGGTGATCCGTCGGTGGAGGCCAGCCTGGCGCTGTCCGCGTCCGAGGCGTCCGCCGCCCGCCAGGCCCTGCGCCAGTCCGAAAAGCTGGAGGACCTGCCGCCGCCGGTGGCCGAGCCGGTTCCGGTGCCGGAAGACACCATTCCGCCGCCACAGCCGATTCCCGAGCCGCGCCCACAGGACGCCCCCACGCCACAGCAGCAACAGGCGCAGGAACGTGTCGCGCAGCCGGATACCAAGGACCAGGAAGCAGTGAGCGCGCTGGCCATCTCGCAGGAGAAGGCCAGGCAGGAGCAGGAAGCCAAGCGCCGCCAGGAGCAGATCGACCTGACCGAACGCAAGCGCCAGGAAGAGGCCGAGCAGAAGCTGCGCCTGGCCAAGCAGCAGGAAGAAGACGCGAAGAAGAAGCTGGCCGATCAGGCGCGCCAGGCCGCGGACAAGGCCGAGGCCGAGAAGCAGAAGAAGATCGCCGAGATCCGTGCCCGCCGCGAGCAGGCCGAAAAGGAAGCCAAGCTGGCCGAGCAGAAGCTGCGCCAGGTCGCCGCCGCGCGCAATGCCGCGGGCAGTGCCGCCGCCGGTGCCAGCGGTGCGTCCCAGCCGGCCGCCGGTGGCGGTGGCAACAGCGATGATCTTTCGGCCAAGTACGCCGCGGCGATCCAGGCCAAGGTCCTGTCGCAGTGGGTGCGGCCGGACACGGTGCCGCTGGGCCAGCGCTGCCAGATCACCATCACCCAGATTCCGGGTGGCACGGTGATGCAGGCCAAGGTCAGCCCGAACTGCCCCTACGACGAGGCCGGCAAGCGTTCGATCGAGGCCGCCGTGCTCAACGCGCAGCCCCTGCCGTACCGTGGCTTCGAGTCGGTGTTCGCACGCACGCTCAACTTCACCTTTACTGCCCAGGATCGCTGAGGCGGGCAGGGCAGGGGGGCCTCGGGCCACTCCTGCCCACGGTTGTCGCGCTTGCCTCTGGTGTGCTCGGTTTCGACCGGGCAGGCTGTGGGCTGCTGTCGAACGCCGTCCTCCGGGGCGGCGTGACCAGGGCAGACGGTGCGATGTTAGCCACGACGTTAACGGTGCGTGAGAAGACGGGCTGGAACTGACCCGGAATTCACGTACCCTTGGTTCATGATTGCGAAGCGGTTCACTCCCGCTTTGTTATCCCTCGTTCCGGTTTCCCCTTATTGAGCGCTCCATGAAAAAGATGCCTCGCTGGCTTGCCGTGTTTGCGGCCCTGTTGCTGCCCTTTGCTGCCGTCGCGCAGCAGAAGGGGCTGGATATCGACATCATCGGCGGCAATGCCTCCGCGCTGCCGATCACCATCGTGCCGATGCCCTATCAGGGTTCGTCGGCCGCTCCGCAGACCGACGTCGCCGGCGTGGTCCGTGCCGATCTGGAGCGTTCGGGCCAGTTCCGCACGCTGCCGGAAGCGCAGATCGTCGAGAAGCCCGTGCGGGGGGGGGATATCCAGTTCGCGACCTGGCGCGCGCTGAAGCAGAACTACATCGTGGTTGGCCGCGTGCTTGATGCCGGTGCGGGTGCCTACCGCGTCGAGTACGAACTGTTCGACGTGCCCAAGGGCGAGCGCCTGCTGGGCCTGGCGATGACCGCCCGTGGCAACGCCATGCGCGACGTTGCCCACCAGATGGCCGACGCCATCTACGAAAAGATCACCGGTGTGCGCGGCGCCTTCTGGACCCGCATCGCCTACGTGACCGCCAGTGGCAAGGGCGACGCCATGCGCTACGCGCTGATGGTGGCCGATTCCGATGGCTTCAACCCGCAGACCATCGTGCGCTCGGCCGAGCCGCTGCTGTCGCCGTCGTGGAGTCCGGATGGCAGCAAGCTGGCCTACGTCAGCTTCGAGCGTGGCAATTCGGCCATCTACATCCAGAACATCGGCACCGGTGCGCGCGAGCTGGTCACCAGCTTCCGCGGCATCAACAGCGCCCCGGCGTTCTCGCCGGACGGCCGCAAGCTGGCCCTGACCCTGTCGCGCTCCGGTAACCCGGAAATCTACGTGATGGACCTGGGCAGCAAGCAGCTGACCCAGCTGACCAACCACTTCGCCATCGATACCGAGCCGACCTGGGCACCGGACGGCAGCGCGGTGTACTTCACCTCCGATCGCGGCGGCCGTCCGCAGGTCTACAAGGTCGGTGCCGGTGGCGGCAGCGCCGAGCGCGTGACCTTCCAGGGCAACTACAATGCCAAGCCGTCGGTGTCCTACGATGGCAAGAAGATCGCCGTCGCCCAGGGCTCGGGCAACAGCTACAAGATCGCGATGATGGACAGCTCGCTGGGCTCGCCGCGCTGGAGCACGCTGTCCCCGGGTTCGCTGGATGAATCGCCGAGCTTTGCGCCCAACGCAAGCATGGTGCTGTACGCCGCCCGCGAAGGTGGCCGTGGTGTGTTGTATGCCGTTTCGGCCGATGCGCGGGTTCGCCAGCGCCTGGTCCTGGCTGACGGTGATGTGCGCGAACCGGCATGGTCCCCATACCGTACCCAGCGCTAAAAGAGTGTTAATATTTTCGTTGTCTTGAACCCCTCATCGGCTTAGGAGCCACAAAGGTATCGCCATGAACAAGTCCACCCGCGTTCTGCTTGTTTCCCTGCTGTCTGTGGCCGTCCTGGCCGGTTGCTCGAAGAAGGTGAAGGAAGAGCCGGCAGCCCCGGTCGACACCGGCACCTCGACCACCACCCCGACCGGTCCGTCGACCTCCGGCCTGTACGGCCCGGGCGACCTGGACACCGACGCCTGCCTGCGCCAGCGCGTTGTGTACTTCGACCTGGACAAGGAAGACGTGAAGCCGGAATTCCAGGCCATCATGGCGTGCCACGCCAAGTACCTGCGTGACCGTCCGTCCTCGCGCATCACCCTGCAGGGCCACACCGACGAGCGCGGTTCGCGCGCGTACAACCAGGCCCTGGGTGAGCGTCGTGGCAACGGCGTCAGCTCGGCCCTGCAGGCCAACGGTGGTTCGGCTTCGCAGCTGACCGTCGTGTCCTACGGTGAAGAGCGTCCGGTCTGCACCGAGTCGAACGAGTCCTGCTGGTCGCAGAACCGTCGCGTCGAAATCGTCTACACCGCGCAGTAATCCATGCGCATTGGCATCAAACTGATGCTGGTCGTTGCGGCAGCCCTCGTGGCTGCCGCACCGGCGCACGCACAGCGACAGAGCCTGGCTGACCGTGTCGGCGCGCTCGAGCAGCAGATGTACAACAACAGTGCCAACCAGGACCTGTTGAACCAGATCAATCAGCTGCGGCAGCAGGTCACCAGCCTGCAGGCCTCGATCGAGCAGTTGCAGCATGACAACGCCCAGCTCAAGCAGTCCGCCCAGGACCAGTACCTGGATCTGGACAGCCGCCTGAACCGGTTGGAAGGGGGCAACGCCGCCCCGGCCCTGCCGCCCGTTCCGGCGAGCGCGCCGAAGGCCGCACCGGCCCCGGCAAAACCCGCAGCGGCGGCCACTTCCGAGCGGCCGCCTTCCGTCCATGGTGATGCTGGCAGCCTTGCCGCCACCGGCGACGAGCGCACCTCCTACAACGTTGCCTTCGATGCGTTGAAGGCCGGCAGGTACGACGATTCGGCGCAGCTGTTCCTGAGCTTCCTGGAGTTGTACCCGAACGGCGTCTACGCGCCGAATGCGCTGTACTGGCTGGGCGAGAGCTACTACGCCACCCGCAATTTCCCGATGGCCGAGACCCAGTTCCGAGAGCTGCTCTCGCGCTATCCGACCCACGACAAGGCCGCGGGCGGCCTGCTCAAGGTCGGCCTCTCGCAGTACGGCGAGGGAAAGGTCGACCAGGCCCAGCAGACGCTGGAGACCGTCGTGGCGCAGTACCCCGGCTCGGACGCCGCGCGCACCGCGCAGGACCGTCTGCAGTCCATCCGCCTGGGCAAGCAGATCCGCTGATCCGCTGAGCGGGCGTACAATAGGTGCCCTGTAGAGCCGAGCCCACGCTCGGCTGCTTTCGTTTCCGGACCAGCAAACCCGTCCGGTTGCTGTTGTAGAGCCGAGCCATGCTCGGCTGTTTTCGTTACCGGCCACGGTAGCCCACCCGCCACGTGTCCCACCAAGAAGTACCCGCCATGACCGCCGTTACCCCGTCAAACGCCGTCGCCACCCCCAGCGACATCGTGCAGTCGCCGCTGCCGCGCCTGAAGATCACCGAGATCTTCACCTCGCTGCAGGGCGAGGCCGATACCGCCGGCTGGCCGACCGTGTTCGTGCGCCTGACCGGCTGCCCGCTGCGCTGCCAGTACTGCGACACCGCCTATGCCTTCCACGGCGGCACCTGGTGGGACATCGACGACATCGTGGCCGAGGTGCTGGCCCAGGGCGTCCGCCACGTCTGCGTGACCGGCGGCGAGCCGCTGGCGCAGAAGCGCTGCCTGGTGCTGCTGCAGAAGCTGTGCGATGCGGGCATGGATGTCTCGCTGGAAACCTCCGGCGCGCTGGATGTCAGCGCAGTGGACCCGCGCGTGTCGCGCGTGGTTGACATCAAGACGCCGGGCTCGGCCGAAGCCGCCCGCAATCGCCTGGAAAACCTGCCGCTGCTGACCGTCCGCGACCAGATCAAGTTCGTCATCTGCAACCGCGAGGACTACGACTGGGCGAAGGCCATGGTCGCCGAGCACGGCCTGGTGAAGCGTTGCACCGTGTTCTTCTCGCCGAGCAAGGGCGAGATCAGCGCGCGGCAGTTGGCCGACTGGATCGTCGAAGACCGGCTGCCGGTGCGCTTCCAGATGCAGTTGCATAAAATCCTGTGGAACGACGAGCCGGGCCGATGAGCCGGCGCAGCGTTCCCTGATGTAGCTCCGGCGCGGGACAGCGTGCTGGCTTTCCCCTCCCAACCGGAAGATTTCCCATGAAGAAGGCAGTCGTGCTTCTCTCCGGCGGCATGGATTCAGCCGCCGTCATCGCCATGGCCCAGGAACAGGGCTTTGCCGTGCATGCCCTGAGCGTGCGCTACGGCCAGCGCCACACCTCCGAACTGGATGCCGCCGCCCGCGTGGCCAAGGCCCAAGGCGTGGTCGCGCACAAGACCGTGGACGTGGACCTGCGCAGCATCGGTGGCTCGGCGCTGACCGACGACATCGACGTACCGGAGGCGGGCGGAGCCGGCATTCCGGTCACCTACGTGCCGGCGCGCAACACCATCATGCTGTCGCTGGCGCTGGGCTGGGCCGAAGTGCTCGGTGCCAATGACATCTTCTGCGGCGTCAACGCCGTCGACTACTCCGGCTACCCGGACTGCCGCCCCGAGTTCGTGGCCGCGTTCCAGGCGCTGGCCAACCTGGCCACAAAGTCGGGCGTGGAAGGCGCCGGCATCAAGGTGCATGCCCCGCTGCAGTTCCTCAGCAAGGGCCAGATCGTCAGCGAAGGCGTGCGCCTGGGCGTGGACTTCGGCCTGACCGTGTCCTGCTACAACGCCGACGCCAACGGCGCCGCCTGCGGCCACTGCGACGCCTGCCGCCTGCGCGCGCAGGGCTTCGCCGAGGCCGGCGTGCCGGACCCGACGCGGTACGCTTGACCGCGCCTGGTAGAGCCGGCCGCTGGCCGGCTTCCCTGTGGGTGCGAATGTCTCCCTGGTGGGTGCGAACCGTTGGTTCGCACTCTCTGTCCCGGCGCTACCGCTGCTGCAACCACCCCGACGCTTCAATAAACGCCCGCACCGCATTCGGATCGGCATAGTCCAGCTCGATCATCCGCGCGATGCCGGCTCTCTCATCGGCCTGCTGGCGCATGTACTCCCGCGCAATGCGGTAGCCGGCGTAGTAGCCCAAGTCACTCACCCCGAACGGATTGCGCGCGCTGTTGTACAGCCAGTTGTCCAGGTTGTCCCCGTCCATCTCGGCAATGAAGCGCGTGCGGATTTCCGCTTCGTGCGCGGGCCCGTAGCGATACATCGGCAACGCCGGCCGACGCCCGCTCAGCCGTTCGGCCACGTACTCGGCAACGCCTTCGCGCACCGCGTACTGGGCCACGCTGCCGCTGGTTTCGCGCTGCTGGGTATGCACGTACTCGTGCAGGTTGTTCTGCGCGTTGTTCGCACCGGGGCGGCTGTCGTAGAAGATCCGTAGCCGGTCGCGCATCTTTTCGGGCAGTTCGCTCACGTCCACGCGCTCATCGCCCAGTGCCATCTCGGCACCGATCAGCACCTTGTCACCCAGCGTGGTGCCGCCGGTGCGCAGCACACCGACTGCGTAGGTGATGGTGGCCGGGCGCAAGGCCGGGTAGAGCGCCCGGAATCTGGAAAGATCCCGTTCCAGGGTGGCGCTGGCCTGCTGCGCGTTGGCGGTCAACGGCCGAACCGACGTCCAGAAGCGCGGCCACGCACGCATGGCCTCGGCGTATTCGCGGGCGGTGTAGTTGCGGACCTGCATCAGCGCATGCAGGCCGGGGCTGCCTGGATCGATGTAGCGCTCCTGCACGAGTGCGACCTGGCGGTCAACGTCGGGCTCGGCGCGCACCGCGTCATAGGTGGCCCAGAAGCGGCCGATGTCGTCGGTGACGACCTGGGGCGGGGCGGCCAGGGCTGCGCAGGGCAGCAGGGCGGCAAGCAGGCTGGCGATCAGGCGCATCCATGGCTCCGGGGAAGGATCACAGATGGGATGCGACAATGGCCCGAAAGGTTTAAGCCCGCTGGTAGTGCCGGCCGCTGGCCGGCATCCTCGACACACCGGGGTTTCACGCGACCGGCCAAAGTAGGGTAGAATGCCCACCCCGCCGAAAGGCTGGGGCAGTGCAATGGGCCGTTAGCTCAGTCGGTAGAGCAGAAGACTTTTAATCTTTTGGTCGAAGGTTCGAATCCTTCACGGCCCACCATATGCACCAAGGGTTTCAGCCCTTCCCCCTCGCTCCGCAAAATATCGACCGCTCCGCAATTCACTTCGTCGGGCTGGTCAGCGCACCGCGGCGCTTCCGCACATAGATCTCTGTCGTGGTCACCGACTGGTGGCCGAGCTGCTGCTGTGCCTTCCGAATATCGCCAGCCGAATCGGCCTTGTCGGTGCCTGCCTTTGCCCGCAGATCCCGGAACTGGAACGCCGCCTTGGGCACGCCTGCGCGCTCGCGCGCTGCGTCAAACCGGCTCCGCAGCTGACCCTTGCTGAGGGGCTGGCCGTATTCGTCCAGCAGCAGCGCCGTGTGCACAATGACCGCGCCCTTTTGCTTGCCGCGCCGCTTGAACGTCCTGGCGCTGAAGCGCACCAGCAGCTCGGCCAGCTCACCCTCGATGGCAATGCGCAGCTTGTGCTTTGTCTTGTTCTGGCTGATATGCAGGAAGCCATCGCGCACGTCTCGCCGATCCATGCTGAGAGCATCGGACGGCCGCTGGCCAGTCAGGTAAGCCAGATCCAGCGCATCGCGCAACGGCTGATCTGCTGCATCCCACACTGCCCGGTATACGTCGTCCTCGACGTACACATCGCGGCCCGCTTCGCCGTAACCACGCACGCCCTTGCAAGGGTTTTCCGCGTCGGTGAAGCCCCATTCCCTACACTTGTTCCACAGATGACTCAGCAGCGCCTTCTCGCGGTTGGCGCTGACCATGGCCACCGCCCCGTTCTTGGTTCGCCAGTCAAGGTACTGACGAACGTGTAGCGGCCTGATCTTGGCCAGTGGCGCAGGCGGATTGCAAAAGAATTCTTCGAGCTTCGCCAATTCCGCCAGATTGACCTTGGCCGTTGATGCGCGCTTCTTCGGGATGACCAATTGCTTGTACCGCTTGGCAGCGTCGCGAAAAGTAACGATTTCCGGCACTGCTGCCTCGGTCGCCATCAGCTCGGCCCACTTGCGCACAGCCTCTGGATAGCTCTTGCCCAGTGCTGTTTCGCGGCGCGGCTTGCCGCCGTGGTCGAAGAAGTAATACGTGGTCTTGCCCCGCACGCGCTTTCGCATGTGTGGGATGGCACCAGGATCCTTAGAGCGCCGTCCCATTACGCTGCGGGCCTCATAGCGTTGCTTGACCAAGCGCCATCTGCCTCGGGGGCCTTCTTCGCCGAGCCATCGACTGCCGACCACATGACCACCGGCCATCCGGCCGCGTTGATGGTATGCGGGATGCCATTGCGGGCCAGGTTCTGAATCTGCCTGCGCTTGGTGTGTGCGCCTGTTAGCTCGGCCACATCGCCGTGTGCGCCAGGACGCATAATCTTGTCAGCCGCCGACACGGCGCACCTCCCGATGCGAGGCCAGGAGCGGCAGCTGCAGCACGTTCTCTGGCAGTGTCGGCTGGCGCGGCATCACCGTATGGGACAAGACTGAAGGTGTGCGGCCGCAGTTGGGGCGGTTTCGGAATCAGGCCGAGTACGTGGTCTGGGGCAGCAAGGGCCACATGCCCCTCGGTCGACGGGCGCCGGTGCTGCCCGGGGTCATCCGGGAGAAGGTGAGGAAGGCCGACAAGCACCACATGACCGGTAAGCCAACCGACCTGATGCGGCAGCTGGTGCAGATCTGTGAGGAAGGCGGGCGGATCCTGGATCCGTTCGCCGGCTCTGGCACGACGCTGGTGGCCGCGGATCTTGAGGGCTACAGCTGGACCGGCATCGAGATGACGAGGCACTACTTCGACGTGGCTCGGTCCCGACTGCCCAGCCCGTAACCCTTCCACATTCCAGCCCTTCACAAGCCGCCGACAGGCGGCTTTCTCGCATCTGGCAGCATGGTTCATTTCCCGGCCGCTGGCACGAACGGCCTTGGCTAGGTCCCTGCCGAATCCCGAAACAGTATCCAAAACTGCTTGCAGTGTACTGTGTATCGATATATGATACACCCAGTCGCCAACGAAGGAGCCGCCATTGATACGAACGTACGCAGACAAGGACACGGAACGAATAGCCAGCGGCAAGAAAGTTAAAGCCCTGGCTAATCTGGAAAAACAGATTCTACGAAAGCTGGTCTATCTCAACGCTGCGACTTCACTACTTGACCTGAAGGCCCCTCCAGGCAACAGGTTGGAAGCCCTCAAAGGCGACAGGTCAGGGCAGTACAGCATTCGCATCAATGACCAGTTTCGGATCTGTTTCAAGTGGAAAGATGGCGACGTTTACGATGTAGAGATCACCGACTACCACTGATCTGACAAGGCGCCGGGAATGCCTGGCGCCAGCTCCGGCCCTGAGACGTTCCGGCGCTGCATTAGTTCAAGTTCGTTCCACCATATAGAAGCCCACCAAATAGGAGGCGCCGCACCCACAACCTGCGGCGAACTACAAAGCACATGACACGCGCCAACGCAAAAACTGCTATCGCGCTCCCCGCTATCCATCCGGGAGAAATCCTTTCCGAAGAGTTCCTGGTCCCGCTGGGCATGTCCGCACGCGCACTGGCCGCCGAGATCAATGTCACCCCGGCCCGCGTTTCTGAGATCATCGCCGGCCGTCGCGGCATCACCGCCGATACCGCGCTTCGTCTGGGACGCTACTTCGGCACCACGCCACAGCTGTGGTTGAACCTGCAAACGCAGTACGACCTGTTGACCGTTAGCGTGGAACTGGCGGATGTGATCGACCACATCAGCCCCAGGGCCGCGTAATCTGCCGGCTCAAGGGCATAGATGCGGCGTCTTCCGCACCCTCTGGCGACTGGAACCCCTGCCTTGCGGCAGGGGTTTCTTATGTCTGATGCACCGGGAGATTGCCGCCTGTGGGGCACGCCAACTGCTCAGTCCCGCCGCAGTAAGGGCAACAGGCACTCTGCCACCTTGTAGCCCGCGTCGCGGCACTCTGCGAACCCGATGCTCTGCCACACCGTGCCTGCTACAGCACCGACGATAGCCAACATGATGCACCAGGCCATGAGCGGGCGCGGCTTGACCTCCTCGGCATTCATATAGCCGGCGAACCGGCGCAGCCCGGCCCCGATGAGCGCAACGGCGATGCCACCGGCGGCACCAATGCCGGTCCAAATTCCCAACGAGAGACCATCAGACATACACACCTTCCTCAATAGATTTGTGGATTCCCCCTGAGCGTGAGGTATCGGCGAGACGGGCCGCAACTTGAGTGCCCAAAGATGAGGGATGGGGATTCCCGGAGGCCACGGAATATGCGGCTACGCGAGCTGGGCTGACCGGAGGGGGCATTGCTGGTCTGTGTGTAGATGTGGGACGAGTACGACACGAATTCGCATCAACGAAGTCAAAGATCGCCGAAACCAGCTGCGGTTTGTCAGGCGATGCTCAATGCCCCGCGCGCGCACTCGTCTCCCCGCCATGCCTGCGGGCTTGATAGGGCGGTTTCCCTGCAGCCCCTGCAACTTGCCGAAAGTCCTGCCCTACGTGGGCTCCTGTTCCATGGGCAGCATGGTTCGCCGCCTGCAGATCCCTGCGCTCGGGCAGCTTTGGTGCGGCCAGGGCACTGCTGGTCTGTCGCTGATGAGCGGCCGGAATTCTTCATGTGCCCACCGGAAACAGGCAATCTGTTGGGCCATCTCGCTGGAGCCGACCTATGTCGTTGAATTAGAAGAAGGATTTGAGGTTGCTTGGGAAGGCAATGTGCCGATAATCGGTGCGGGGCGCTGATGCAATGTTATTGATTCATAAAGAAAAATTTCAGGAGGAAGATTGCCCTGTCTCTTAGTAATCTGATTGCAGTTTGATTGCTCATTAGTTGCCAGTGGAGCTGATTCATAACTATATGAATTTGAACGGTATTTGGTGCTTTTCGCTGGGGCGTTACAGAAATTGCCTCTTCCCGATGGGCATCTGAAAATTTCCCTCTATAAGGGCGGGGTACCCATCTCTCTATCCGCTCACGCGCTTCCTCTCTTTCCCTCTCGCTTACCTGCGTTGCCTGGCTGTGTGATCCCAGTCCCTGCGACGGCCAGCCGTATCCTGCACGTCATGGCACTTCCCGACGGCTTCTGGGACAACGCGCTCGGCCAGCAAGCCTGAGGAGCCGCAGACCGTCATTTCCTATGATGGCGTGTGGATCGTCAGCATGTCCCAACGGGTGGACGACGGCTCGTGGTTCGCTTCGCTCGACCGTCACCGATATGGTCCGGGCAGCTCTGCCCGGAGCTGCAGCAGTTTTGAGCAGGGGCAGGCCGGTGCGGAGCTGTGGGTTGCCCGGCATCAAGCAAGGCTCCGCTCCGACGTGGCTGCATTGACCAAGTACCGCCAAGCGGTGCGCGCCAACAGGCTGGCCAGGACCGCTGTGGTTCTGCCATTCAGTTGGATGGCAGGGGAGTAGGCTGCCTCCCGGCCCGGCCGGGTGCGGGCGATGCGAAGGAGCCTTCGGTACTTCCGGTGCTACCGCGCGTGGCGCAGACGAAGGAAGGCTCGCTTTGCCCAGTAGAGAAGCGTGCCCCCCAGGCCAGAGTCCTGGGCGTTGCGTAGGGCGGCATTCTCGGAATAGAGCTGCCGGATATGGGCATCGCGTTGCGCGATCACGTCCTTGGCCCATGCGACGTCGTGCGCGCTCAGCACGTAGCCCGTGGTGAAGTAATCTGGTAGCTGGCGCTTGACGTAGTGAACCGTGTGCCGCTCCACCGTTTCTGCGGCAGGTCGAACCTCGGTGTAGAAGAAGAGCGCAATCGATCGCCGGGTGCGCTGAGCGTGTGCTGCCGGTAGACGAACCTGGCTGAAGCCATGCCAGGAGTGTTCGGAGGTCGCGAAGATCGCGCAACGATTGAACGTTGGCGGCACTTGCCTCTCGGCGTTTGACGTGGTCCAGGGATCACGGAACAGCTCAAACGAGCCACCCCATTCCGCTTCCCAGGACGGATTCAGATAGAGGACGACGTTGAGACGACGGTGCCAGGGTTCGACGGGGTGGAAATTGGCATCGATGTGCGGGTCGAGGCTGGTCCCGTCTCTGCTTTCATGGGTTCCACCGCCGAGGTACCACGGATCGTAGATCAGACCGTCAATCCCGGTCAGCCTCGATAGCAGCAACAGAAACTCGGGGCTCCTGATGCAATCGTCGAGTTGACGATAGGCGGCGCCCAGAGAGCGCACGGCCTCGACGGTGGACTTCCCGCCAGGTGTTCCGTCGTCTCCCATGGAGTTGCCGCAATCAAAGGGCGGGAATTGCTCGGAGAGAAGTTCCGCGAAGTCCAGGTCGAGGAAGTCATCGATGACCAGGTGGGGGAACGGGACTCCGCATCGGAACTCTGACTGCAGCTTCTCCGCGTTGGCAACAACGCTGGGATTCAATATGGAGGTACCTGTCTGCATCGACCTGGCCTCTACGCCACCTTTGGGAAGCGAAGTCTAGGTGGTGCAGATCAGCGATCCCTGCGGTGCAATGGAGAGTTTCAAACTATTCCTAACGCTTTAATGACTTGCTGGGGATTCGCAGACCCTGTCCTCGTTCTGATGCATGCTGGAAGCGACGGTCGCAGGCGCGGACAAAGACCTCGAGACCGCTAGCGGAGTGGTTACCAGATCTTTTTCCTTGCCACTGACCGTCATAAGCTGAAAGCATGCCGGGTGTAGGCTCCCGTCCCTCCCCAGCGACTCTGGAGGTCCGATGCGACCTTCCAGAGCTCCGAGTAAGGCACGTGATGCACTTGGATGATTGCTGACTCCGGGAAGTAGGGGGAGTCGTAGAGATCCACGCTGATCTCTTGCTCCCATGGAACTCGAATGTCGTTCTGCGCGCAGGCTATTCCAAGTTCCCGAAGCGCTTCCAGGGTCGTCTCGACAACAACTCCATGGTCTGAACCTAACTCGTCCAGCTCATTCAGCGCGAAGAACGCAGCGACGGACTTGTCTTTGGTGAAGCTCAGCCAACTGTGCCTGTAGCCGGAAGAGTCCATCGCAGTGAAGGTCAGAGCGTTCTGAACGCACCTGCCGACGTAGATGTCAGTGTCTCCTGCAAAGACCCGAGTGTCTCCTGCATGAAACTGTGCCTCGCGTTCCTCGCCCTTTCGCGCAACACCTTGCCGAGTCTCCCACTGATGCGAGGTCATGCCGCGATAGATCTTCATCGAGGTTGTGTCATCTTGATCAGCAGAAAAATAGACCATGAAGATTGGTTCCAGATTGGGGGGGCGAGTGTCGGCCAGATCAGCGAGATCCAGGACGGGAGAATTCAGTCGGACCATAAGCAACCGCAGGCGTTTCACGGAATGCGGCCGGGAAAGAGCGCGGATGTAGGCTACTGATCCTAAACGATGGCCTAGCCATCTTTTAATCTTCTGGTCGAAGGTTCGAATCCTTCACGGCCCACCATTGCGAGACGAGGGTCTCGGAGCGATCCGGAGCCCTCTTCTTTTCCGCAATCGCCGATCTTTTCGCAGGATCAATGCGACCGTAGCATGAACACTTCGATGCGGGACGGAGGCCGCCCTTGCAAGGCGAATGGCGATGGATCCCGGCAGTGATGTAATCCTCTGCCGGGAATCCGCGATCAAGCGCCGAGGAGGGGCCGTTAACCCTATTCGGGGCCGAGCACCGAGATCGCCCCCCATGGCATTGCAGTAACTCCCTTGCAATCGCCCTTCAACGGGGTAGTGGAGTTGGCCTTGGACACGATTCCGTACCCATTGTTTCCCTGGAAGATGGCCGCGCCACTGTCACCTTCTCCGCACGCCAGCTGATTGCCTGTGATTCGTATCCAGGCATTGGCACAGGGGAGGTTCTCGCCGGGGCCGAAGGCGATGCCGGGGTTGTGCTTGATATCCACCACATCTCCACAACCGTAGCCGCTTCTTACTCCACGGAAGCACATCTCCTGGCCGACCTTTGCGTTGGTCCACATGTACATGATCGACCGCCTGCTGTAGTCGGACGTGGAGGTGCCATAGACCTCTCTCAATGTCGTGTGGGAGCCCACCGTATGCCATTGCACATCGTGACTGGCATCCTCGATGCCGTCGACGTAGGTGAGTGGTAGCGTGTACTTGTCCGTTCCAGTGGCGTAGTTTCCGTAGATGAAGTCGTTTGGACAATGACCGGCTGTGGTGATGCCCCTTTGCCCGGTAGCGGTGTGCTTCACAGGAAAGCCGCTCGTGCAGTAGGAATTGTTGCTTTGAAGCACCGCGCCGCCTACCACGTACGCGGCATTCCGCGATCTGGGATTGTCCGCCTCAAGAATGATCTGGAAGCCTGTGACGCGCTCAAGCTTGCGTACGTTCGTCCTCAGACTATTGGCAAGTGCAGCGTTTCCCTCAATCAGTATCACGACGCGGTTGTCGCCCGGGAAGCCGGAGATGCCGGTAACCCCAGGGATCAGGCTGTAGATCAGTGGCGTATGGCGTTCGAGTATCTGGTAGAACTCCCGCTCGGTGTGAACGTTGCCGGTTTCGAAGGTGACGCGCGTGGTCCCGCTGTCTGTCCCGATCAACCGATCGGGCACTGGGCTGTTTCCGGTCAGCTCCACCAGGATGTGCTGATCGGGGGTATGCCTCAGTGATATTGCTGACAGGCGGTCCGCGAACTCGGCGCTGAGACTTTCGAAAGTCTCATTGAGTTCTCCTTGGACTGCCAAGCGTGTAATCGCCGCGTCCACCGAAACTTCAGGATGCTTTGCAGTGTAGGCATGAACGAGTGTCTCCATTTCCTTTTCGGCATCCGAATTGGCGGGAGGCATCTGCGCGGAGAGATTTCCCGAGGCAATGACGAGCGCTGCAACGGACGCGAGAGATTTCCATTTCATCTGAACTTCCTTGTGAGGACGGATTGAATTCGTGCCACTCAGTTTCTTGAAAGAGTATTGAGAATATGCGGACGCCTGTCGCGGATTTGCGTCCGGGTTCTCATTCCCCGTGGCGAGGATGGCGATATTTTCCGACGGAGCAGATTCTGATCAGCATGAATGCGCCAGAATGTCCTGCTACGCGGCAGTCAAGAGCATGCGGAGATGGGCACCAGCGACTCGGTTGGCACCGAATTCGGGCTGTCGACTGCGCTCCTGTTCCAGCGAGACAAGGAGGCTGCCGGGATGCTCTGCAGCACAGGCCTGCTGTACAGACAAGTTGGACAGCGCCAACGGACACGCCGGGCTGAATGTTGCCGCGCAGACAATCGGCGCGCAGTACGGATGCAGCCGGTCTGGCGAGCATCGGTCGATTCGTTGCAGAGCGGCGCCTACTCCGGCCGCACGTCCCGGCACACCAGCTCGGCCAGACTGCGGCAGGCAAAGAACAGCCCTTCAACCACGCAGGCATCCAGATGCCGGTCCGGCGTGGCCATGGCCCGGCAGCGGTCGGCGGCGTGCAGCATTTCCGCCACGGTCAGCATGCCGATGGCGGCCCGTTCCACCCGCGACAGGGCAACCCCGCGCCCTGTTGAAACGCTGGTTTCAGGCCAGGGCAGGCCATCGGCGCCTTCGCCCGCGCGGATGCGCTTGAGGCAGCCCAGAAACGTGCTCAGTTCGGGGGAAGGGTTGTCGTCGTCATCGTGGGTGCTGGCGGTGTATGAAGCATGGGGCGGACGGTCGGTCATCTCGGCTTCCTCGGCTCTGGAGTGGGCGTGCCACCGCGCAGGGCGGGTGGCGGGCGATGCGTGGCTGCAAGCCGGAATGACATCACGCAGTAACCGGCGGGTCCGAAGACCCCCACGCAGCGCCCGCCATGAAGGCCGGCGGATCACCCACCGACACGGTCCAAAGACAGTGTCGGCGGGTGAGCGCAAACAACATGCTTACGGTCATCACGGGCTTGCAGGCCCGCTGCCACCCGTTGTCGGTGGCGCTGCATGGTGTTTACGCCTGCGCCTGGAGCTCAATGAGGGATTTTCCGAGGAACGATGCGGAATCCGGGCGCGCGACGATGGTGGCGCAGGCCGCGCCGACGCAGCAAGCGACAGGGCGCGACGCATGTGCTCAGGCGCTTGGCCGGTCGCGTTGGACAATGTCGGTAACTGCCGCTGACGGCACGTTTGCCGTGATGGGGGACGTGGAAAGTGGGCGCCACGTTTGCCAGCCGCGGTGGTACGGAACAGCGGGTAACGCACTCAAAAATCGGTGCATCTGCGACGTCCAAGGTGCTGTAGAGCCGAGTCATGCTCGGCTGCGGTTTGCGCGGCGGGCTGAGCCGAGCGTGGGCTCGGCTCTACAGAGATCTGTCCCATCCGCGACGGTTGAACTGTTGTAGAGCCGAGCCATGCTCGGCTGCGGTTTGCGCGGTGGGCTGAGCCGAGCGTGGGCTCGGCTCTACAGTGATCCGTCCCATCCGCGACGGTTGAACTGTTGTAGAGCCGAGCCATGCTCGGCTGCGATTCGCATGGGAAACCGAGCCGTACCCGGTTGCGCGCGGGGAGGTTATCCCCCGCATGGCATGGATCTATGCATCTGGCAGGGATGCTGAGCGTGCAGAAGCCGCCAATGCCTGCCGCTGGGCGCTATGCTCGGCCTCTTTCCCAGGACGGGTCACCCCATGCGCTTGATCATGCTGTCGCTGTTGTTGTCCGCCGTCTCCGTCGCGCCGTTGATGGCCGCCGAACCGGCGCCGTCCGCACAATCAGCGGCCGCAACCCCGCTGGTGATCGGCGAAACCTTCACCATCGAATCGAAGGCGCTGGGTGAAACCCGCCGCATCAATGTCTACCGCCCGCAGCCCTGGGGCCTGGACCCGAAAACGCCGCTGCCGGTGCTCTACATGCCCGACGGCGGCATCGGCGAGGACTTCCTGCATGTGGCTGGGCTGGTGCAGGTGCTGACCGGCAACGGCAGCATGCGCCCGTTCCTGCTGGTCGGCATCGAGAACACCGAGCGCCGCCGCGACATGACCGGCCCCAGCAGCGATCCGCAGGACCAGAAGATCGCCCCGCGCATCGGTGGTTCGGCGGACTACCGCGCGTTCCTGCGCGATGAACTGATGCCGCAGGTCCGCCAGCGCTACCCGACCACCGACGAGCGCGCACTGATCGGCGAGTCGCTGGCCGGCCTGTTCGTGGTGGAAACACTGCTGCAGGAGCCGATGCTGTTCAACAGCTACATCGCGCTGGATCCCAGCCTGTGGTGGAACCGCGGCGCGATGCTGGCCGGAGTGGCCAAGCAGTTGCCTGCGGTGACGCGTGCGCAGCCGCACGTGTTCCTGGCCAGCAGTGGGCAGCCGGAGCTGGCCGCATCCACTGCACGACTGGCCGAGTTGCTGCAGCAGGCTTCGCCGTCGCCGCTGGTGAAGTACCTGCCGTTGCCGGAAGAAACCCACGCTACGATCTATCATCCAGCCGCACTGCAGGCGCTGCGCACACTGTTCCCGGCGCCGCCGGCCTCGCCCTGACCGCACTGGCAGCGGGTTGCGCACCATGCAAGGATGCGGCAGCGGCGCCATCCGGTGCGCCGCCCGCAATGGGAGCCTGTGGATGCAGCGTATGCGTGGATGGAGTGTGGCGGCCTGCCTGGCCGTGAGTGGCTGTGCGATGTCGGTGGCGCCGCCGGCAGCGCAGAGTGAAGCGAAGGAGAGCCCGGCCGCCGCTGTGTCGGGCGTGGTGCTGCCGGATACCGAAGCGCTGCGCGTGCACGATCCGATCGGCCGCGATTATCCGGTCTGGGTGGCGTTGCCGGCCGACTACGCCGCACATCCGGAAAAGCACTATCCGGTGCTGTACGTGACCGACGCGCTGTACAGCTTCCCGCTGGTGCGCAGCGTGCGCAACCTGGTGGGCCAGAAGGGTGTCAACCTGGAGGATTTCATCCTGGTCGGGCTGCCGCCGCAGGAAGGCCTGACGTCCAAGCAGAGCCGCTCGCGCGATTATACGCCCAGCGATCCGGCGCGCACCGATCCGCGTGACTACAGCGACGACGTCAGCTACGGCGGCGCGGCGCACTACCGCGATTTCCTCGCTGAGCAGGTGCTGCCGATGATCGATGCGCGCTACCGCACCGATCCGGCGCGGCGCGCCTATGCCGGTCATTCCTATGGTGGCTTGTTCGGTGCCTACGTGCTGACCACGCGCCCGGACATGTTTCACAGCTACATCCTGTCAAGCCCGTCGCTGTGGTTCGACAACCATCGGGTGCCGCGCATGCAGGCCGAGGCCAAGGCGCCCACGCAGCCGACCACGGTGGTGCTGTCGATCGGCAGCTTCGAGACGGTGAAGCCGGAGCCGCGTTATTTCACCCGCAACGACATGCTGCGCCACAACGCAGAATTCGCCGAGCAGCTGCGCAGCAGCGGGCGATCGTTGAAGGTGGAGAACATGGTGATCGATGACGAGGATCACTTCACCGTGTATCCGGACATGATCACCCGCGCGCTGCTGAAGGTGTTCCCGGGTACCGGACCGTACAGCAGCGGTTGATTGCAGGTTCAATCCACGCCATGCGTGAATGATTGCCTCAGGCCGCGCTGGCCTGCGGCGGCGGCATCAACGTGGCATCCGCTGCATGGCGGAAGCACAGGCGGATGGCATCGAGCAGCTCGCTCATGCTGTACGGCTTGGGCAGGAAGTGGATGCCGGCGCGCAGCTGCGGCAGCACATGATGCTGGTCCATGCCGGAGGTGACCAGGATCGGCAGCTGCGGCAGATGCTCGCGCACGCGGTTGGCGGTTTCGATGCCGCTGATCCCGCCCAGGCAGACGTCGGTGAACAGCAGGTCGAACGGCTCGCCGGCGTTGAGCAGGCCCAGCGCGGCCTCTGCACTGCTGACAGCGGTGACCTGGCAGGCCTGGCTTTCCAGGGCGAGGCGGCTGAGTTCCTGGGTTTCCTCGGCGTCCTCGATCAGCAGGACGCGCGGTTCCACAAAGCGCTTGGACAGCAACATGACGCGGCAACTCCGGACAACAGGGGAGCAAAAGGCGCGCAAGTATGCGCAAGCCGGGGGTGATCCCGGCGTGCACGGCAGGCTAAGTGGGCGTTACAGCCGATGCTGCTGCCGGCGGCGCACCTGCCAGGCCAGCACCGCCAGCGCCAGCAGCGCGGTGCCGATACGCAGGCTGGTGGCCTGCCAGCCCAGCGCGACGGCGTCGTCGAGGCTGAACGCGTTCCACGCCATGTTCATCGATACATGCAGCACCAGGCCGCACCACAGGGTGTCGCCGTCCAGATGGTCGAGCCAAGCGAAGATGAAGCCGCCCAGTGCGATGACCGCGCCGACGAACAGGGCAGTGCCGCCGCCGTCGAAGCCGCCGAAGCCCAGCCAGTGCACCCAACCGAACAGCAGCGCCTGCGGCAGCGCAAGCAGGGACCACGGGCCACGCATGAGCTTCACCAGCAGCACGAAGCCGAGGCCGCGGAACAGCAGTTCCTCGGCCAGTGGGAACAGCACGGCGAGCATCGTTGCATCCAGGGTGGTCAGTGCGGTGTTGGGCGTGCCCAGCAGCGCCAGGCCCAGCCAGCAGGGCAGGCTGGCCAGCAGTACCCACATCGGGCCGCTCCAGCCGTTGCCGCGCAGCCCCAGGCTGGCCATCAGGCCTACCCCATGGGGGCGCAGCAGTGCGGCCAGCAGCAGTGCCAGCAGCACGGCCAGTGCGTTGTCCAGCAGGCTGCCGCCGTAGGGCATGGGCAAGGCGGGAATCGGCGCGCCTGCGGCCGCAGCGACATCGCGCAGATTCAGGCCAACGCCGACGCCGAGCAGCACCAGCAGCAGGCGCGCGGCGCTGGGCAGGCGGGACAGGACGGTCATGCACGCACTCCCTGCGGAACCAGCATGCAGTGTGGAAGGGACCGGGCACGCTGGCACGCGCCGGAAGTCCCTGTGCCATCGGTCATGTGTTGCCGCACAGTCATCACAGGACAGGTAAAGTCGAAACCAGACCGAGAGGAGCAATGCCGATGCTGTGCCCCGTGTGCAAGACCCAGACCCTGCAGATGGCCGAACGCCATGGCATCGAAATCGACTATTGCCCTGGCTGCCGTGGTGTCTGGCTGGATCGTGGCGAGCTGGACAAGATCATCGAACGTGCCGGTGCCGGTGCGGCCGTACCGCCGCCAGCCGTGCAGGCTCAGCCGGCGTCCGCGCCGCCACCAGTGATGCACCGTGATACCCGCCACCTCGGCCAGCGCTACGAGGACAACCGTGGCCACGGCTACAAGAAAAAGAAGAAGGAGAGCTTCCTGTCGGAGCTGTTCGATTTCTAGGCGCTTCGCTCTTTGTAGCGTTGAGCCATGCTCGACTGGCTGTTGCCGCCAATAGTCGAGCATGGCTCGACTCTACAGGGGCCGCATGATCACGGCCGGCGCAGGATGAACTCGCGGTCGCGCGTATCCCCGACGATGAAGTCGTACTCGCCGACCTTGCTGCAGCCGTAGCGCGTGTAGAAGCGCTGCGCGCCGAAGTTCTCCTCCCAGACGCCCACCCACAGGGTGCGGCGCTGCGGCTGGTCCAGCCAGGCCATGAACGCGTCCATCAGGCGCGCGCCGTGGCCGCCGTTCTGGTAGTCGGCCAGGATGTAGAAGCGCTTCAGTTCGATGTCGCCTTCGCAGGCCTCGGCATGCGGCAGGGTGTTGGCACCGGCAGCCAGGTAGCCGACCACGTTGTCGCGGTCCATCAGCAGCCAGATCGCGCTGCGCGGGTCGGACAGTTCGGCGCGCTGCGGTTCGCTGCTGTAGTGCGCCTGCAGGAAATCCTGCAGCTCCTGCGCCGGATACGAGTCGCCCCAGGTTTCGTTGTAGGTGGCGATGGCGATGGCCGACAGCGCATCGACATCGGCCAGGGTGGCGCGGCGGATCTGCAGCGACATGGCGGAGCCTGCATTGGAACGTGGCGCAGTGTAGCCGGCCCCGGCGTTTGCCGGGGCTGGCGGTTGCTCACAATCCGCTGATCAGAACCACATGCGAACGCCGGCCACCCAACGCGTGTCGCGCGCGTGGTCACCGGCGTAGTCGGCGGTGTCGCCAAACGTGCGCTCGTGGCTGATGCCGATGTACGGCGCGAAACGGCGGCTGAACTCATAACGCAGGCGCAGCCCGGCTTCGACCTTGTTCAGTCCGCGACCAATGCCGTACTCCGGTTCATCCTTGGCTGCGATGGTGGCTTCCAGCAGCGGCTGCAGGATCAGGCGGTTGGTCAGCAGTACGTCGTACTCGACCTCGGCCTTGGCCAGCAGCTGGCCGCCAGAACCCATGTACAGCGTGGCCGAGCTCTCGAACTTGTACGGCGCCAGGCCCTGGATGCCGATGGCCGCCCAGGTGCGCGAGTCGGCCGGCCGGAAGTCCTGGCGCACGCCGACCAGCACGTCCCACCACGGCGATACGCTGCGACCATACAGTGCTTCCAGTGACGACGACTCCGTGCGGCCGCGGCTGCGTTCGCCATCGGTGCGCAACCACAGGCGGTTGATGTTGCCACCGATCCAGCCGGTGGCCTCCCAGGCCTGGCCGGTGCTGTTCTTGCCGTCCCAGTGTTCGAGGCGATCGATCAGCAGCAGGCTGTTGATCTGCGGTGCATGCTCCATCGCACCGTGCGCGATCGGTGGGAATGCGGCAGCGCGGTCGGCATCGGTGGGAACCGGGATCGGCTCGCGCGGTTCGATCGGTGCAGGCGTGCCGTGACCCATCGCCTCGTGGTCCATCTGTGAATGATCCCTCTTCGAGTGGTCCATCGTGGAGTGGTCCATGCCGGCGTGATCCGCCGCGCCCATGTCCATCTTCGAATGATCGACCTGTTCGACCGGCGCCTTGGCAGACTTCGCGGTTTTCGCGGTCGGATCCATCGCGGCCATGTCATGCCCGGCATGCGACTGCGCGAACACCGGCCATGCCGCGGCCAGGCCCAGGGCCAGCAGGCTGGGGGAAAGCAGTGAGCGGCTCATTCTTCGATCCTCACTTCGCGCATCATGCCCGCTTCCATGTGGTAGAGCAGATGGCAGTGGTAGGCCCAGCGACCGAGCGCATCGGCACGCACGCGGTAACTGCGGCGGGTGCCGGGTGGCATGTCGATGGTGTGCTTGCGCAGCTGGAATTCGCCCTGCGCGTTCTCCAGATCACTCCACACGCCGTGCAGGTGGATCGGGTGCTGCATCATGGTGTCGTTGACCAATACGATGCGCATGCGCTCGCCGTAGTTCAGTCGCAGCGGCTCGGCGCTGGCGAACGGAATGCCATCGAATGACCAGGAGAACTTCTCCATATGGCCGGTCAGGTGCAATTCGATCTCGCGGCTCGGCTCGCGGCCATCGGGGTCCTCGAACAGGCTGCGCATCGCGCCGTAGGTGAGTACCTGGCGACCGTTGTCGCGCAGGCCGATGCCGGGGTCGTCCAGCTTTGGTTCGGTGGCTGAGCTCTGCATGTCCACCAGCGGGTTGTTGCGTTCGCTGGCCGGGTGCTTTGGCGCCTTGCTGGCGGTATCGGCGCCAGCCTGTGCCCCGTGGCCCATGCTGGCGCCGCAGCCGCCTTCCATGCCCTTCATCGCGGCCATGTCGTGGCCACCATGGCCACCACTGCCCATGCCATGGCCCATGTCGGCCATGGTCAGCAGCACGCGCGGGTCGCGCTCGGGAATCGGCGCCTGCAGGCCGTGGCGCACCGCCAGCGTGCCGGCGGCGTAGCCGGTGCGGCCCATGTCCTGGCAGAAGATGGTGAACGCGTCCTGCCCGGTCGGTTCCACCAGCACGTCGTAGGTTTCGGCCGGCGCGATGCGGAACTCATCGATGCTCACCGGGTGGATGTACTGGCCGTCGGCAGCGACCACGGTCATCTTCAGACCGGGGATGCGCACGTCGAAGTAGGTCATCGACCCACCGTTGATGAAGCGCAGCAGCACCTTTTCGCCACTGCGGAACAGGCCGGTCCAGTTGCCGGCCGGGGCGGTGCCGTTCATCAGGTAGGTGTAGGTATTGGCATTGACGTCGGACAGGTCGGTGGGCGTCATCCGCATCCGGCCCCACATGCCACGGTCGGACAGCGCTGCCGACCAGCCATCGCGCTTCACGTCACGCAGGAAATCCGGCAGCGTGCGCATGTAGTAGTTGTCGTACGCCGCCAGCTTCTTCATGCGGCGGAACAGGGCGCCTGGGTCCATGTCGGTCCAGTCGGACAGCATGATCACGTGCTCGCGGTCGTGCCGGTACGGCGCCGGCTCGGCGGGATCGATGATCAGCGCGCCGTACAGGCCGGCCTGTTCCTGGAACATCGAGTGGCTGTGGTACCAGTAGGTGCCCGACTGCTTCAGCTCGAAGTGGTAGTGGTAGGTCTCACCGGGGCCGATGCCGTTGAAGCTCAGGCCGGGCACGCCGTCCATGTTGGCCGGCAGCAGGATGCCGTGCCAGTGGATCGAGGTCGGGTGGCGGTCCAGGGTGTTGCGCACGAACAGATCCACGGTCTGGCCTTCACGCCAGCGCAGGATCGGTGCGGGCAGCGAGCCGTTGACGGTGATCGCAGGACGGGTGCGGCCAGTGAAGTTGGCCAGCGATTCGCCGATGGCCAGTTCGATGCGGGTGTCGCTGAGCACGGCGGGGGCGCCGGCCAGGCGTGGGGCGGCAGTGGCGGCGGCGAGCGCGCGCTGCGGCACGCCGACAGCGGCGATGCCGGCAACCACGCCACCGGCGGCCAGGCCCTGTACGAACAGGCGGCGCGACGGCATGGGCACAGCGCCCGGACCGCGGGGGATGCGGGTATTCATGGTGGTGACTCCAGACACGTAAAGACGCCGGCAGGCGGCCGGCTGCGGTGCGCAGGGCGCACGGTGCGTGTGGAATCAGCCGATGGGAGGGCGTGAGATCGGCGGCAGCGGCGGCGCCGGCCGGCCGGTGGCCGGCATCGGCTGCGGGGCCAGCGACAGTGCCGGGCCGGCCATGAACGGCAACGGCTGCACCACCAGCAGCGGGTGCTGGGCGCAGCTGCGCACGCAGTCCTTGATCTGGCAGTGGGCGTCGTGGGCCGGGGCCTTGGCCTGCGGGGCCGGGTCGGCCTGCGTGCCGACGTGGTGGTGGCAGTCGGCATCGCCGCCATCAAGGGCGGCTACCGCGTGGGCCATCCGCCCCATTTCTTCGTGACCACGGGCCATGGCCGCGTTCAGCCCGTTGAGCAACAGGCTGAGCATGAGCACGACACGGAGCAGGGTCGAGGCGAGGGACATGGCGCTAATCTAGCCGCAAGCGGCTGCGGATGCACTTCCGGCTGAATGGCCGGTTCAAGGTTGGACCTGCACCAATGTAGAGCCGAGCCCACGCTCGGCTGCTTCTGCGGGAACGGTAGCCGAGCGTGGGTTCGGCTCTACAGGGGTACCAGCGCACGGTTGGCCCGGCACTACCCTTCTTCACGCACGATCTCGACCAGGCGCGGGCCGTAGCGGCTCAGCTTGGTACCGCCGATGCCGCCGACCCGGGCCAGTTCGTCCAGGCTGGTCGGGCGCCGCTCGGCGATGTTGCGCAGGGTGCTGTCGTGGAAGATCACGAACGCCGGTACGTTCTGTTCCCGGGCCAGTTCGGCGCGCAGGCCGCGCAGCGCGTTGAACAGGGCCAGGTCCTGCGGCAGTACCGACAGGCCGGTGCGCTGCGCACTGCGCTCGCGTCCGCTGCTGCTGGCCGGGTCGCGGCGCATGCTGATCTGGCGGCGGCCGGTCAGCACGTCGCGGCTGGCATCGGTCAGGCGCAGGCCGCCGTGGCCCTCGCTGTCCACTTCCAGCAGGCTGGCGGCGACCAGCTGGCGGAACACGCTGCGCCAGGTGCGTGCATCCAGGTCGCGGCCGATGGCATAAGTGCTCAGCTTGTCGTGGCCCTGCTGCCTCACCTTCTCGTTCTCGCTGCCGCGCAGGATGTCGATCAGGTGGCCGACACCGAAGCGCTGGCCGCTGCGGTAGACGCAGCTCAGCGCCTTCTGTGCCGGTATGGTCGCGTCCCACGAGGCCGGTGGCGTCAGGCAGTTGTCGCAGTTGCCGCACGGTTGGGGGTAGGTTTCGCCGAAGCCGGCCAGCAGCACCTGGCGGCGGCACTGCATTGATTCGCAGTAGCCCAGCAGATGGTCGAGCTTGGCCCGCTCCAGCTGCTTGCGCTCTTCGCCCGCCTCGGACTGCTCGATCATCTGCTTGAGCAGTACCACATCACCCAGGCCGTAGCACAGCCAGGCCTCGGCGGCTTCGCCATCGCGGCCTGCGCGTCCGGTTTCCTGGTAGTAGCCCTCCATCGACTTGGGCAGGTCGGTATGCGCGACGAAACGCACGTCCGGCTTGTCGATGCCCATGCCGAAGGCGATGGTGGCACACATCACGATGCCGTCCTCGCGCAGGAAGCGGCGCTGGTTGCTGGCGCGCACTTCCGGCGGCAGGCCGGCGTGGTAAGGCAGAGCGTTGAAGCCCTGGCCGCAGAGGAATTCAGCGGTCTCCTCGACCTTGCGCCGCGACATGCAGTAGACGATGCCGGCCTCGCCACGGTGGCCGCGCAGGAAGTCGGTCAGCTGCTTGCGGGCGTTGTCCTTCTGCACCACGGTGTAGCGGATGTTGGGGCGGTCGAAGGAACTGACAAAATGGCGCGCTTCCTGCAGATCGAGGCGCTCGGCGATCTCGCGCTGGGTCGGCGGGTCGGCGGTGGCGGTCAGCGCGATCCGGGGGATCTGCGGCCAACGCTCGTGCAGCACGGTCAACTGGCGATATTCGGGGCGGAAGTCATGGCCCCACTGCGACACGCAGTGTGCTTCGTCGATGGCGAACAGGGCGATCTGGCTGCGCGACAGCAGCGACAGGAAACGCCCGGTCAGCAGCCGCTCAGGGGCGACATACAGCATGTCCAGTTCGCCGGCGAGCAGCTCGCGCTCGACGCGGCCGGCGGTCTCGGCGTCCAGGGTTGAATTCAGGTACTCGGCGCGCACGCCGAGCTGGCGCAGGGCTTCGACCTGGTCCTGCATCAGTGCGATCAGCGGCGAGATGACGATGCCGCAACCGTCACGCAGCAGGGCCGGGACCTGGTAGCACAGCGATTTGCCGCCGCCGGTGGGCATCAGCACCAGGGCGTCGTGACCGGCAGCCACATGCTCCACGATGTCCTGCTGCGGACCACGGAAATCGTCGTAACCAAAGACGCGTTGAAGCAGGTCGTGCGCGGGACGGGAAGCCATCCGGCTAGTTTACTCCGGAGCGAGGGGTAGGGGTTCGGCAGGGCTGCGCCCTGCACCCGCTGCAAGCCAGTGCAACGTCAAAGGCAACAGCCGGCTCTGGGGTGATTCGTGGTTTGGTGGGGCGGTGTCGGATTGCGGGGACGCCGCAAGTACGTCCCTGTAGGCTTGGCAGCCGCATCCATGCGGCTGACACCCCGCAATCAGACACCGCCCCACCTTCGACAGTTTCCCGCGGCCGTTGGTGGGTGTCGACCTTGGTCGACACATCTGTCAGATATCGACAAACAAAATGGGGTCAGATCCCGTTTTCCTGCGGAAAACGGATCTGACCCCAATGGCTTTGCCGGCAGATCGCGGAAATCTGTCGAAGGCGGGGTGGGTCCGGTTGCGGGGGCGTGAGCCGCATGGGCCCGTGGCATGCCTCGGGCGGGTTGGGCTGGACGCCCAACCCCCGTCTTGCCGTGTGCGCCGGACAGCGCACACGAGCAAGCGGCGACCGAGCCTACATGGACGTATTTACGGCGTCCCCCGCAACCGGACCCACCCCGCCTACCTACAGGAAGCCCGCTTTTGCTTCGGCTGTTGCTGT
>NZ_JAVFVN010000429.1:0-14821 GCF_030910085.1 Stenotrophomonas maltophilia group sp. RNC7
CGGCTCGCCCGATCTCGGGGGCAAAACGTGACGGTTTCCTTGTTTTTTTGTGGGGGCGCGCCTGGGGGGGGGGTGTTGTGTACGCGCCGCGCGGTGGCGGGGGTGTCCCCCCCCCCGCCGCGCCGCGCCTCGGCTCTACAATTGAGACATGTCTTTCCAACCCGAACCCACTCTGCGTCAGGTCGTAGCCGACGCCAGTGCCCGCTTGGGCGGTGTCGACGCCCGCCACGAAGCCGAACTTCTGCTGCTGCATGTACTGGACCGCCCGCGCAGCTGGCTGTTCGCCCATGCCACCGATCCGCTGGCCGCCAATGACCAGGCCGCCTTCGAAGCCTTGCTGGCCCGCCGTGTGGCCGGTGAGCCGGTTGCCTACCTGACCGGGCGCCGCGGTTTCTGGACGCTGGACCTGGAGGTCGACCCGGCCACGCTGATCCCGCGCCCGGAAACCGAGCTGCTGGTCGAGTTGGCGCTGGAGCGACTGCCGCCGGACCAGGCGTTGCAGCTGGCCGACCTCGGTACCGGCAGCGGTGCGATCGCACTGGCACTGGCCAGCGAACGGCCCCGGGCACAGGTGCTGGCCACCGATGCCAGCCCGGGCGCGTTGGCCGTGGCCGCGCGCAATGCCGCCCGCCATGAACTGCGCAACGTGCGTTTCGCCGAGGGCGGGCACGACTGGTATGCGCCGCTACGGGGGGCACGCTTCGACCTGATTGCCAGCAATCCACCCTACATCGCCAGCGATGACCCGCATCTGGAACAGGGCGACCTGCGCTTCGAACCGTCTACCGCGCTGGCCTCGGGCATGGACGGCCTGGATGACATCCGCCGCATCGTCGAGGGTGGCCAGGCCCACCTGCGGCCCGGCGGTTGGTTGCTGATCGAGCACGGTTGGGACCAGGGCGCCGCGATCCGGGCACTGTTCGAGGCGACGGGATTTGCCGAGGTGCAGACCGTGCAGGACCTGGAGCAGCGCGACCGCATCACCCTGGGCCGGCGTCCGGCCTAGAATGGAGGTTCTCCTGCCCCGGCAGGGCATCACCCTGGAGCTGCAAGCATGCGTACGCTGTACCCCGCCATCACCCCCTACGACGTCGGCACCCTGAAGGTCGACGACCGCCACACGCTGTACTTCGAACAGTGCGGCAACCCGGAAGGCAAGCCGGTGGTGATGCTGCACGGTGGCCCGGGTGGCGGCTGCAGCGACAAGATGCGCCAGTTCCACGACCCATCCAAGTACCGCATCATCCTGTTCGACCAGCGCGGTGCTGGCCGTTCCACCCCGCACGCGGATCTGGTGGACAACACCACCTGGGACCTCGTCGCCGATATCGAGAAGCTGCGCGAGCACCTGAAGGTCGATCGCTGGCAGGTGTTCGGTGGCAGCTGGGGCTCGACCCTGGCCCTGGCCTATGCCGAAACCCACCCGCAGCGCGTGACCGAACTGGTCCTGCGCGGCATCTTCATGCTGCGTCGCTGGGAGCTGGAGTGGTTCTACCAGGAAGGCGCCAACCGCCTGTTCCCGGATGCGTGGGAGCACTACCTCAAGCCGATTCCGCTGGTGGAGCGTCATGACCTGATCTCGGCCTTCCACCGCCGCCTGACCAGCGACGACGAAACCACCCGCCTTGAAGCGGCCAAGGCGTGGGCGGTATGGGAAGGGGCGACCAGCTTCCTGCACGTGGACGATGACTTCATCAACAGCCACGAAGACCCGCATTTCGCGCTGGCGTTTGCCCGCATCGAGAACCACTACTTCGTCAACGGCGGTTTCTTCGAGGTGGAAGACCAGCTGCTGCGCGACGCGCACCGCATCGCCGACATCCCGGGCGTGATCGTGCACGGCCGCTACGACGTGGTCTGCCCGCTGGCCAACGCCTGGGACCTGACCCAGGTGTGGCCGAAGGCGAAGCTGGAAATCACCCCGGCCTCGGGCCACTCGGCGTTCGAGGCCGAGAACGTGGATGCGCTGGTGCGCGCCACCGATAGCTTCGCCTGATCGGTAGTGCCGGCCGCTGGCCGGCAACGCCGCACCGTTGGCGCCGGGCATGGCCCGACGCTGCCAACCCCCTCCACGCATGGCGTGGATCTACCGCAGTCCACACGTGAAACGTCTGGATTTGCGCAGGCGCCGGCCAGCGGCGGGCGCTACCAGTCCCCAGCCAGCAATGCGTCGGCCAGTACCTGCAGCTTCGGCGAATGCTGGCGCGACGGTGGGTAGATCAGTGACAGCGCGCGGCTGCGGCCTTCAAACGGCTGCAGCACGCGCAGCAGGCGGCCGTCGGCCAAGGCGTCGGCCACCGCGAAATCCATCACCTGCACGATGCCGATGCCGGCGATCGCCGCTTCCACCAGCGGATCGCCGCTGTCGAACACCATCCGCGTCGGTGGCGTGAAGTCGTGAAGCTGGCCGTCCTGCAGGAACTGCCAGTCCACCAGCCGGCCACTGCGCAGGTTGCGCACCGCCAGGCAGGCATGATCCCGCAAGGCGGCCACATCGTCGGGCGCGCCACAGCGGTCGAGGTAGTCCGGGCTGGCCACCGTCACCCAGCGCAGCGGCCGCAGTGCCCGCGCGACGATGCGCTGGTCGGCGATGACGCCGGTGCGCAGCGCGGCATCGAAACCTTCCTCGACCAGATCGACCAGACGGTCGTTGAGCACGGCTTCCACCTGCAGTTGCGGGTGCTGCTGCAGCATCGGCCCCAGCAGCGGTACCAGCACCTTGCGCCCGAACATCGAGGGCGCACTGATCTTCAGGGTGCCCGAGGGCGTGCACGGACGGTCGGCCAACTGGCGTTCGGCATCCTCGAGACCGCACAGCAGGGGCGCGACCTGATCGACGAACTGGCGACCATCCGGGGTCAGTGCCACGTTGCGGGTGTTTCGCTGCAGCAGCTTCACCCCCAGCGTGGCCTCCAGCCGACTGATCGCGCGCGACAGGCCTGACTGGCTCAGGCCCAGCTGCCCGGCGGCGACGGTGAAACTGCGTGCTTCGGCCACCTGCACCAGCATGCGGACGGCATTGAGGTCCATCGAGGTTCCATTCATGCTGAAAATCATGACAGATATGGCCGGAAAGGGGTTTATTGATAGCTCTGCATCAATGAGACTGCGCTCCCCCACAGCACCGGACCGTCGATGCCTCCCCTCAAGTACCCGCGCTGGGCGCTGGCCCTGCTGGCCACCGCCCAGCTGATCATCGCCCTGGACGCCACCATCATCTTCGTCGCCCTGCATGACATGGGGCGCGCGCTGGAGATCAACGCACAGCAGCTGCAATGGGTGGTCAGTGCCTACACCGTGGCCTTTGGCGGCAGCCTGCTGCTGGGCGGGCGTGCCGCCGACCTGATCGGCCGCCGTCGTTTCTACCGGCTGGGCATGCTGCTGTTCGCACTGGCATCGCTGCTCGGCGCGCTGGCGCCGAACGCCACCCTGCTGATCATCGCGCGTGCGGCGCAGGGCATCGGCGCGGCATTGCTGTTCCCGGCCACGCTGGCGCTGATCAACACGTTGTATGCGGAAGGTCCGGTGCGCAACCGTGCACTTGCGATCTGGAGCATGGCCAGCGCGGTGGGCCTGGCGCTGGGCACGCTGCTCGGTGGCGTGCTGACCCAGGCGTTCGGCTGGCCGGCGGTGCTGGCGGTGATCGTGCCGCTGGCCACCACCTGCGCGGTGGCTGCGGGTGCGTGGTTGCCGGCCGATGGCCCGCGTGCGCAGGGCCGCTCGTTCGATCTGGCCGGCTGCATCACCGTCACTGCCGGCGGCAGCCTGCTGGTCACTACCCTCGTGCAAGGGCCGGAGTGGGGCTGGACTGCGCCGGCCACGCTGGGCTGCCTGCTGCTGTCGGTGCTGCTGCTGGTGGCGTTCGTGCAGATCGAACAGCGCAGCCGCGATCCGCTGATGCAGTTCGCGTTGCTGCGGCTGCCCGGACTGCGCGCGGCACTGGGCCTGACCTTCGCCTTCATGAGCAGCTATGGGGTGCAGTACTACTTCATGGCGCTGTACTTCCAGGACGGCTACGGCTGGAGCCCGCTGCAGGCCGGCATGGCCTTCCTGCCCGCCACCGCGGTGTGCACGGTCGGCATCCAGCTGGCCGAGTGGACGCTGCAGCGCTGGAGCGCGCGCAAGGTGCTGGTGGTCGGGCAGCTGGCCGGCGCCATCGGTATCGCCTGGGTGGCCGCGACGCTGCCGCACGGCGCGAACTTCTGGCCGCTGCTGCCGGGCGTGGTAGTGCTGAGCATCGGCCAGGGCATGACCTGGACCTCGATGTGGATCGTGGCCGGGCAGGGCGTGCCGTCCGCACAGCAGGGTGTTGCATCTGGCATGGCGGCGACCGCGCAGCAGATCGGTGGCGCGCTGGGCCTGGCGGTGCTGGTGATGGTGGCCAATGCCGATGCCGGTACAGCCGGTTCGCCGAGTGCACTGGCCGGGCTGGTGCGCGCCGAATACGGTGCCGCCTTGTTTTCATTGTTCGGCGTGGTGATCGCGCTGGGCCTGCGCCCGGCACCGGCCGAATCGGCCGCCACCGTCTGCCCGGCCAACGAGGCATGATTGAAGGGGTTGCCGTGGAAGGATGTGCCGGCCAGCGGCCGGCACTACCGGTTCGGCATGGATGCACGCGCGTTCAACCCCGCGCCAGCAACTCCGGTTGCAGCGCGCTGAAGATCCGCGCCAACCGCTCGGCCCACGCCTGCTGCCCTGCCATATCGGCAATGAGGTCCTGGCGGATCTCCAGTTCCACGTGCACCAGCCCGCGACCTTCGCCATGCACCGGCACCGCGTAGTCGCTGGTGCTGCTGACCGAATACGGTTCGTTGTCACCCACCACCAGATCGCCTTCGTCGCGCAGTGCCTGCAGCAAGGCATGCGCGAAGCGCGTGTCCTGGTGGTACAGCACGCCGGCGTGCCAGGGCCGCTGCGTGCCGTTCATCACGGGGGTGAAGCTGTGCATCATCACCAGCAGGGTGGGCTGGCCGGCATCACGGCGCGCATCAAGCTCGGTCTCGATGCGTGCATGGTACGGCGCGTGGATCGCATCGATGCGCTGCTGGCGCTGCGCCGCCGACAGCCCGGCATTGCCCGGCACCACGGTGTGGTCGCTCACCTCCGGAATCAGCGTCGGTGAGGCCAGTGGGCGGTTGCAGTCGATCAGCAGCCGCGAGTACGTCTGTTCGATCGCCCAGGCATCGAGCCGTTCGGCCAGTGCACGGGTGGTGCCGGCGATGCCGATGTCCCAGCCGATATGGCGGTCCAGCTCGGCCTGGGGCAGGCCGAGCCCGGTCAGCGCACGCGGCACCTGCTGGCCGGCGTGGTCGGCCAGCAGGAGGTAGGGCGAGACGCCCTGCGCCCGGTGGATCGTGTAGATCGCCGGGTCGTCGGCGCCGAGCAACGCAGGCAGCCTGTGCAGGTCCGCGTCAGCCACGCGGGCGCCCGTCCAGGTGGTGCTCGATCATCCACAGCCCGGCCCAGAGCTTGGCGTCCAGCTCGTAGCCTTCGCCCATCTTCTGCACCAGCCACGCTGCAGCCTCATTGCGTGGAATCTCGTGCACGGTGATGTCCTCGCTGTCATCACCGCCCCCTTCGCCGATGCGGCGCAGGCCGGTGGCGCGCACAAAGGCGATCTTCTCGCTGCTGGCGCCGGAAGACGTCGGGCCGATCATCAGCACTTCGGCGTGATCGGCGGTCCAACCTGTTTCTTCTTCCAGTTCACGCACCGCCGAGACTTCGATCGATTCGCCGGCGTGGATGTCGCCGACCAGGCCGGCCGGCATTTCGATGGTGGGCGCCTGCAGCGGTACACGGAACTGTTCGACGAACAGCACCTTGTCCTCCGGGGTGACGGCGATGATGATCGCGGCCAGGCCACCGGCATGGGTGCGTTCGCTGTATTCCCAGGTACCGCGCACCAGCATGCGCTGGTACTTGCCTTCGTAGACGACGCGCGGGGCTTCGGTATTGCGCTGGCTCATGCGGGCTCGCTGTGGGAGGGAAGAGGATCGGCCACGCCGGCGGCGTCGAACAGCCGGCGGCGGGTCATCGGGCCGAAGCGCAGGGTCTGGCACAGGCCACCGAGCAGCTCTGGATCGGCCGATTGGCGCAGCAGTCCGGGCTGGCTGCCCTCCAACGGCGCGTCCAGCGCGATGGTGGTCAGCTGGCGCCAGAGCTGGGCGTGCTCGCGCTGCTCGCGCAGCCGCACTGCCATCTGTGCAGCGCCACGCAGGCGCAGGAACGGCACTTCGTCCAGTCGTTCGAACAGCGCATCCATGCTGCCGAAATGGGCCAGCAGCACGGCGGCCGATTTGCTGCCGACGCCACTGATACCGGGAATGTTGTCCACCGCATCGCCACACAGCGCCAGGTAGTCGGCGATCTGGTGGGCGTGCACGCCGTGCCGCGCCTTCACCCCGGCCACGTCCCAGCGCTGGTTGCGGGCGTAGTCCCACTGCTCGTCATGGTCGACCAGCAGCTGCGACAGGTCCTTGTCGGCGGAGATGATCACGCCGCGATGGCTGCTGCGGTGGACGTGCAGGGCACTGCCGATCAGGTCGTCGGCCTCGTAGTCGTGGTGGGCCAGGACCGCAAGGCCCAGCGCCGCGCACAGCGCCTTGCAGTGCACGAACTGGCGTTTGAGCGCCTCCGGTGCCGGCTCGCGGTTGGCCTTGTAGGCCGGATACAGCCGATGGCGGAAACCGCTGTCGAGCGCTTCGTCGAAGGCGATGGCGATGTGCCGCGGGCGCTCGCGCTCGAGCAGGTCCAGCAGGAAGCGGGCGAAGCCGTGCACCGCATTGGTGGGCCAGCCCTGTGCGTCCTGGAACTGGTCTGGCAGTGAATGCCAGGCACGGAACACGTAGATGCTGGCATCAACCAGGTACAGCGACGGCGGGGCGGCCGGCGGGGTCATGCTGGGGGCGTCCAGTCGCGCAGCAGGGCCGCCGGGTCGGGGCGCTCGCGTTCGGGTACGTCGGCCTTGGGCGTACCGATGTGGATGAAGCCGGCGATGCGTTCGCCGTCGACCAGGCCCAGGTGGGCCTGCACGGCCGGATCGAAGGCCATCCAGGCGGTCAGCCACTGCGCGCCGAAACCCAGCGCCTGCGCGGCCTGCAGCAGGGCGAAACAGACGCAGCCGGCGGTCATCAGCTGTTCCTGTTCGGGCACCTTCGGGTCCGGCCGCGGGCTGGCCACCACCACGATCACCAGCGGTGCGTGGCTGAAACGCTGGCGGTCCTTCTCGAACACGGCCTCGCCCGCATGTGGGTCGCGCTGGCGGCTGCGTTCAGCCAGGAACTCGCCCAGAGTGTGACGTGCATCGCCTGCGATTTTCAGGAAGCGGAACGGCACACGCTTGCCGTGGTCGGGCACGCGCACCGCCGAGGCCAGCATCCGCTGCAGGGTGGCCGGGTCCGGCCCGGGCTCGCCCAGTTGCCGCGAGGGCACCGAGCGGCGGGCATCCAGGGCGAGCAGGGCGGCAGGGTCGGGCATGGAGGCTGAACCGGTCATCACGGGCGTTTGATTATAGTCGGGGTGGTCAATGACGCCGTTTGTGTCGCGTCCGGCCCTTGAATACCAAACTGTGATGAACATCATGCCACTGGCGGGAAACGGACAGCCGCTTCCCCTCGCCTCGTGGGCCTTGCACGGCTTACGATATCTGTCTTGCCGGGCCGCCGGTCATGAGGTTTGAAGTGAGGACTGTTTCACTGTCCGTGACGGGCTGGCCGGCCTACCATCGACGTTCCGGTACATGGGGTGTGCCGGAAGCCGCGATGTCCATGCTGTCTGTCGTACCAGAGAAGGTGGGGAGCCTTCCCGAATGATGAGCGTGCCCACACCGATGGGATCGCCGGGCCGTGACCCGGCCCAGCTCCAGCGTGCCCGGGACATGGTCCTGCCCGCGCTGTGCCAGGCCTTCGGGGCGGCACTGGCGCGTTTCGACGATGCCCTGTTCGACCGCGCCGGCAATGCCGGCTCGTCGCAGTTGCTGTTCCTGGACGCGATGCGCGAACTGCGCCGGCGCCGTGAGGACATCGCGGCTGCTTTCGCAGGCCACCTGCAGCAGGCCTGGGCCGCATTGGAGGCTGGTGAGCCGCTGTCAGCCGAGGCGACCCTGTCCGGGCCGGCCGAGGATGGGCTCAGCCTGCTGGCCGAGCATGTGCTGGAATCCCGGTTGGCGGTGCGCAATTTCGCCACTGTGTTGCTGCGTGACTTCAAGCCGGTGCTGGCGCGGCTGGATCGCCGCCTGGGCCGGTTGATCGGTGGCGCGGAACTGGACGCCGACCACAATCCGATCAGCCCCGAACACCTGGGCGTGGCCATCCACGAAGCCTTTGCCGGCTGTGAACTGGCCCCGGAAGTGCATCTGGTGCTGATCAAGCTGTGCGAGCGCGACCTGCGTGCACCGGTCGGTCGCATCTACGAGAAGCTGGACGAGCAGCTGGCCGCAGCCGGCGTGATGTCGCAGATGGGGGCTCCGCAGCGCCCACAACCGCCGGCACCGGATCCGCGCATGGCCGGCATGCTGGATGACCTGGTCGAGCATCGCCACGGCGCGGGCGTCGATCCGGGGTTCAGCGATGACGAGCAGGCTGCACCGGCCTGGGCGCAGCGCTTCGCCGCCCGCTGGTCCGAGCGCCGCGGGCATATGCAGCAGCACCTGGGCGGCGATGACGGCGCCACCGGCGAGGCCTACGCTGGCCAGCAGGGCATGCTGCTGGAAGCGCTGCACGAACTGCTGCAGCAGACCCGCCACGTGCGTGAGGACGCCACGTCTGCGGCACAGGTGGCGGTTGGCCAGCAGCGCCCGCTCAGCCAGCGCGAAATGATGTCGGTGCTGTCGCTGCTGCAGGCCACGCCCAGCGCCACCCTGCGCGCGGCCATCGGCGAGGACGGCGAATCGCTGGCGCAGCGCCTGAAGAGCGAAGTGCTGTCCAGCGCCACCCAGCTTGGCGTCGATCCGGGCCAGACCCGGCTGGACCCGCAGGATGAGGACGCCATCGACCTGGTCGGCATGCTGTTCGACGTGATGCTGGACGAGCGTGAACTGGAAGGCCGCTCGCGCGAACTGATCGGCCGCCTGGTGGTGCCTTTCGTCAAGGTCGCCATGCTCGACCGCCGCATGTTCGTGCAGAAGACCCACCCGGCGCGCAAGCTGCTCAACTCGCTGGCCGAGGCCTGCGAGGGCAACACCGGCGAGAGCCAGGCCGAGCGCATGCTGATGGCCAAGGTCGAAGAGATCATCGAGCGCCTGGTGGCCGAGTTCAACGAGAACCTGGCGATCTTCCTGACCCTGGAAGAGGAATTCCGCGAGTTCCTGGTGCAGCATCGTCGCCGCGTGGAAATCGCCGAGCGCCGTGCCGCAGAAACGCAGCGCGGCCAGGAAAAGCTGGAAATGGCCCGCAGCCGGGCCGGTGCGGAACTGGACCGCCGCATCGGTGACGCCACGCTGCCGCCGGCCATTGCCGAGTTCCTGCGCCAGCCGTGGCAGCATCATCTGACCCTGGCGCTGCTGCGCGAGGGAGAAGAAGGCGCGTCGGTGGCCGAGGCATTGAGCCTTGGCGATGGCCTGCTTGAGGAAGTGGCCGAGGCCCGCCGCCAGATCGTCGGCAAGCCGTGGCTGCAGGCCTGGCAGCCGGTGCTGGCCAAGGTGTTTGCCAGCGTCGGCGTGCACGGCGATGCGGCCACCGCCGCGATTGATGCCCTGCATGACACCCTGCAGGGCATCGCCGAATCGCGGCCGGAACTGCAGCGTGCGCTGCCGGAGCTGCCGCAGGTTGCCTTGCCGGCGCCGCCAGTGGCTGAATCGCCGGCGGTTGAGCTTGGCGGACAGATTGATGCCGACGATTTCGACAACGCCGATGCCGACCGCTTCCGCCGCATGGAAATCGGCAACTGGCTGGACTTCGTCGACAAGGATGGCAAGGTGCAGGCGGGCAAGCTGTCCTGGGTCAGCCCGATTTCCTCGCGCCTGCTGTTCGTCAACCGTCGCGGCGTGCGCTTCTGCGTGGCCTCGCCGGAAGAGCTGGCGGTGATGATGCGGCTGGGCCGCCTGCGTGCCCACGTTGATGATGGCGCCTTCGACAGCGCCATGCAGGGCGTGATCGATCGCCTCGACCCCGGCAGCGCCACGCTGCACTGAGCGGGGGCTGCCTGCTAGGATCGGGAAACTCACCGATCAGCGGGGACCTGCATGGCCGTGGCGTTGCTGGGTATGAAGGAGACCGCGCCGGGCGAACGGCGCGTGGCACTGACGCCGGAGACCGCGCGCAGGCTCGGGGCCTTGGGCATTGCCGTCTGGTATGAGGCGGGCGCGGGTTTGGCCGCTGGTTTCACCGACGCCGCCTATGACGATGCCGGTGCACGCGTCTTCGACGCGGGCCGCTGGGCCGAGATCGATATCCTGCTGTGCGTGCAGGCCCCGCCTGCGGCGGTGCTGGAACAGCTCAAGCCCGGCGCCAGCGTGGTCGGCCTGCTGGCCCCGACCAGCGATCCGGCGCTGGCCGCGCTGGCGGCCGATGGTCGCCTGCAGCTGTTCCCGCTGCAGCAGCTGCCGCGCACCACCCGTGCGCAGGCGATGGATGTACTCAGTTCGCAGGCCGGCATGGCCGGCTACAAGGCGGCGCTGATCGCCGCCGAACGCGCGCCGCGCTTCTTCCCGATGCTGACCACTGCGGCCGGCACCGTGCGGCCGGCCAAGGTGCTGGTGATCGGTGCCGGCGTGGCGGGCCTGCAGGCCATCGCCACTGCGCGCCGCCTCGGTGCACAGGTGGAAGGCTTCGACGTGCGCCCGGAAACCCGCGAGCAGATCCAGTCACTGGGTGCACGCTTCCTCGACCTCGGGGTCAGCGCGGCGGGCGAGGGAGGCTATGCGCGGGCGCTGACCGATGACGAGCGCGCCGAGCAGCAGCGTCGGCTGGCCGACCACCTGCGCAGTGTGGACGTGGTGATCTGCACGGCTGCGGTACCCGGCCGCCCGGCGCCGACCATCGTGACCGCTGCGATGGTGGAAGGCATGGCCACCGGCAGCGTCATTGTTGATCTGGCAGCGGAAAGCGGCGGCAACTGTGCACTGACCCTGCCGGGGCAGTGCATCGAACACCAGGGCGTGACCATCGACGGTCCGCTGGGCCTGGCCAGCCGCGGCGCGACCCAGGCCAGCGAAATGTATGCACGCAATCTGCTGAACTTCGTCGCGCTGTTCGTGCGCGAGGGCCAGCTGGCGTTCGACTGGGACGACGAACTGCTGGCGAAGACACGCTGGCAGGCGTGAACCTCATGTGGCTCCTGTAGAGCCGAGCCCATGCTCGGCTTGCGCAGGCGCGATGGAGCAGCAGAGCGTGGGCTCGGCTCCACAAAGGGTTGAACGTTGCCTTTACCGCGGCTTCGCCGGCGGCGGGTTCTCCCGCACCCAGTCCTTGCGCTGCTCCGGCGTCATTTGTGACCAGCGCTCGCGCAGTGCGTCGCGCTGCGCGGGCGGCAGATCCCGCATCTGACCGAACAGGGCCCGGGCCTGCTCACGCTGTTCCGGGCTCATGTGCTCGAAGCGGCGCAGGCCGCGGCGGGCCTTGTCGCGTTCCTCCGGGCTCATCGATTGCCAGCGCTGGCCATGCGAGAGCATGCGCTGGCGCTGGCCGGCATCGGCGCTGTTCCAGCGGTCGCGCAGCGGCGCCAGCAGGGACTCACGCTGGGATTCGCTCAGCTGCTCCCACGCAGGCAGCGTGGCGCCCGGCGCAGGGCGTGCAGCAGGCGCGGGCGCTGCGCTCTGCGCCAGTACCGGGAAGACCGGCAGCAGCAACAGGGTCAACAGCAGCGGCAGGGTATGCAGTCGGGACATGGTTCACTCCATCGCCAGGTCGGTATCGCCCAGCCACAGGTACAGATCGGGATTTTCGTCGTACAGGGCGCTGTTGTCTTCCACCGAGGCCAGCACCGGTGCCGGCACGGCGGGCGACAGGGGGCTGTGGCCGCTGAACTGCAGGCCGATCCCCAGCGCCACCACCAGAGAGCAGGCGCTGGCCAGCCACCAGCGCCAGCGCCCGTGACGGGCCGCGCTGGCGCCGTGGCGCGCCAGGCGCAGCCGTGCCAGCGTGGCCGGCGACAGCGCCTGCAGCGACTGCGCGTGCAGGTCGCGCAGGGTGTCATCGGAAGGCAGGGAGCGGTTCACGGGTGGGTCTCCAGGTAGTCCTGCAGCGCCTGCCGGGCGCGTGCCAGATGGGTTTTTACCGCGCCTTCGCTGCAGCCCATGGCGCGGGCGGTGGTGGCCCCGTCCAGGTCCTGCAGCACGCGCAGGGTGAAGGCCTCGCGCTGGCGTGCGGGCAGGGTACGCAGCGCCTGCACCAGTTGCTGGTACTGCTGGCGCTGTTCGTGCGCCTGCGCCGGGTCCGGGCCGGGGTCGGCCCAGTCGATCCCGACTCCGTCGGCGTCCTGGTTGTCGCGCCAGAACGGCAGGCGGAAACGGCGCCGGCGCTGCAGGTCGATCACGCGGCGGCGCAGGATGCTCCAGAACAGGGGCGCCCATTCGGCCGCCGGCTTGTCGGCGTAGTCCAGCATGCGCATCAGCGCGTCCTGCACCGCGTCCATGGCGTCTTCGCGCTGGCGCAGGCCGGCCTCGGCGAAACGGAACGCGCGCGGGCCGACGCTGGCCAGGAACGCCTCCAGCGATGCCGGCAGGGCATCGGTGTCGGCGCTCGGGGGGACGGGGCTGCTCACCAGCACAGGGTACGGTTCCTCGCTCGGGCTCACCATCGACAACGCGTGAGCGTCGCCGCGGTTGACGCCGGGTGCGCGCCGGGTTCAGCCCGTGGTTATGATGGGCCGACGAAGACAGAGCGGGAGCGTTGCCAGTGAGTGACGGGTTCGTAGCGCTGTACATCTTCATGCTGGCGGCCATCGCCGGCCACGTGATCATTTCGCGGGTGCCGGTGATCCTGCATACCCCGCTGATGTCGGGTTCCAACTTCATCCACGGCATCGTGCTGATCGGCGCGATGGTGGTGCTGGGGCACGCGCAGACGCCGCTGGAAAAGGCGCTGGGCTTCCTTGCCGTGGTGCTCGGTGCCGGCAATGCCGCCGGTGGCTACGTGGTCACCGCGCGCATGCTGGAGATGTTCAAGCCGAGCGCGCCCAAGGGCGGCAGGGACGAACCGAAGGAGCCACAGGCTTGAACATCAGCACCGTCGAACTGCTCGACTGGCTGGTCAAGGCCAGCTACCTCGTCGCCGCCACGCTGTTCCTGCTGGGTCTGCAGCGCATGGCTTCGCCGCTGACCGCGCGCAGCGGCATCCGCTGGGCCGGGCTGGGCATGCTGCTGGCCACGGTGGCGACCTTCTTCCTGCCTGAACTGCACAACGTGCCGCTGATCCTGGTCGCACTGCTGCTGGGCGCGGGCCTGGCCTGGTGGTCGGCCGGCAAGGTGGCCATCACCGACATGCCGCAGATGGTGGCGTTGTACAACGGCATGGGCGGTGGCTCGGCGGCGGCGATCGGTGCGGTGGAACTGCTGCGCTATGCCTTCCTTGCCAACCGCGATACCCGCCATTGGAGCGAGCAGGCGCTGGCCGACCTGGCCGCACGGCAGCCGTCGGGCATGGTGCTGCTGCTGGCGGTGGTCGGCGCGGCGATCGGTGCGGTGTCGCTGTCCGGCTCGGTGATCGCCTGGGCCAAGCTGGATGGGCGCCTGGACAAGCGCGTGACCTGGCCCGGCCAGCAGGTGATGAACCTGCTGGTGGCACTGGCGGTGGTGGTGCTGGCGATCATCGCCGCGAGCACGCTCAACACCTCGGCAATCGTCGCCTTCTTCGTGCTGGCACTGGCGCTGGGCGTGCTGATGACGCTGCCGATCGGTGGCGCCGACATGCCGGTGGTGATCTCGCTGTACAACGCATTCACCGGCCTGGCGGTGTCCTTCGAAGGTTATGTGCTGGGCAATGAGGCGCTGATCATCGCCGGCATGATGGTCGGCGCGGCCGGCATCCTGCTGACCCGGTTGATGGCCAAGGCAATGAACCGGCCGATCCGCAACGTGCTTTTCTCCAACTTCGGCGGCGGTGCCGGAGGCGAGGCACAGGCGATCACCGGCGCGCAGAAGCCCATCGAAGCGTCGGACGTCGCGGCGATGATGGCCTTTGCCGAGCGCGTGGTGATCGTGCCCGGCTACGGCATGGCGGTGGCGCAGGCCCAGCACAAGATCTGGGAACTGGCGCAGCGGCTGGGCCAGCGTGGCGTGAAAGTGAAGTTCGCGATCCACCCGGTGGCCGGGCGCATGCCCGGGCACATGAACGTGCTGCTGGCCGAGGCCGGCGTGCCCTACGACCTGATCGCCGACATGGACGACATCAACCCCGAATTCGCCAATACCGACGTGGTGCTGGTGATCGGTGCCAACGACGTGGTCAATCCGGTGGCGCGGACCGACCCGGCCAGCCCGATCTACGGCATGCCGGTGCTGGACGTGGTCAACGCGCGCAACGTGGTGGTGATCAAGCGCGGCAAGGGCACCGGTTTTGCCGGCATCGAGAATGCGCTGTTCTACGCCGACAACACCCGCATGCTCTATGGCGACGGCGCCGAAGCGGCGGCCTCGCTGGTGAGCGAGCTGAAGGCGCTCGACGGCGGGCATTGAGGCCGTACCGGTAGCGGCCGGGGCCGGCCCGCCGCGGGGTGGTGGGGGCCCCCCGGCCGCCCCGCCCCGGGCCCCCCCCCCCCCCACCCCCCCCCCCCCCCCCCCCCCCCCCCACAACAAAAACACACAAAACCAAAAAAAAAAAACAACACAAAACACACCACACCCCACAAACACCCAACACACCAAAAAAAAACAAAAAAAAAAAAA
>NZ_JAVFVN010000911.1:0-313 GCF_030910085.1 Stenotrophomonas maltophilia group sp. RNC7
ATTCAAGATCGCATTGCAAAAAATGAACGTGTATTAATTACAACTTTAACGAAGAAAATTCAGATTTACCTGCTGCTAAAATATTCTGGACTAAGAAGGATATTAAGGTTAATTCGTATCACGGAGAAGTTGTAGATGAAATAACTTACTTGAGGTGGATAGGCGAATTAAAAGATAAGGAGTGTATGGACTATGTCACCCAATACATTATTAATACTGAGGGAGAGCTTAGAGAGCAATTTGAAGATTAATGAAAAAAGGCTTGAAAAATTACTAGATATCATGGGCAGTTGGACAAAGGATAAAATTATAT